>DATDQL010000423.1:0-3685 GCA_035292305.1 Thermoplasmatota archaeon | reverse complement strand
CCTGACGGCCGCGCCCCCGGCCGGGATCGCGGACGTGCCCGCCGCGCTCGTCGTCCTCGCGATCACGTTCCTCATCGCGCGTCCCGCGGCGGAGAGCATCGGCGCCGCGACCGTCATCGTCGTCGCGAAGGCGCTCGTGCTCCTCGTGTTCGTCGCCGCGGCGGTGCCCTCCATGGACGGCGAGAACTTCCGGCCTTTCTTCCCGTACGGCACCGGCGGAGTGCTCGCCGGCGCCGCGGTCGCGTTCTTCGCGTTCCTCGGCTTCGACACGGTCTCGACGGCGGCCGAGGAGGTCCGGGACCCCGCCCGCGACCTCCCGCGCGGCATCATCGGGAGTCTCGTGGTGACCGCGGTGCTGTACGTGGTCGTCGCGCTCGCGATGACGGGCGCGGTCGACTACACGCGCCTCGGGACCGCCGACCCGCTCGCGGAGGTCATGCGCCTCACGGGCAGGCCCGCGCTCGCGATCGTGATGAACCTCGGAGGGGTCCTCGCGACCGTGACGGTCCTCATCGCGTTCCAGTTCGGCGGCGCGCGCGTCGTGCTCAATCTCGCGCGTGACGGGTTCATCCCGGGGCAGCTTGCGCGAGTCTCTGCGCGCACGGGCACGCCGCTCGTGACGACGTACGCCGTCGGCCTCGTCGTCGCCGTCGCGGCCGCGTTCCTCCCGCTCCAGGTGCTCGTCGACGTGACGAACATCGCGACGCTCCTCGCCTTCGCCGCCGTCCTCGCGTGCGTCGTCGTCCTGCGCAGGCGAGAGCCCGAAGCGCCGCGGCCGTTCCGCATGCCGCTCGTGCCGTGGCTCCCGCTCGTCGGCATCGCGCTCCTGCTCACGATCCTCGCGACCGTGCGCGCGCCCGGGACGTGGTTCGGCTTCCTCGCGTGGGTCGGCCTCGGGCTCCTCATCTACGGCGCGTACCGCGCGCCGCGGACGAGGGACGCTCGAGAGGTCCCCTCCGACGACGTACGCGCTAGGCCCCCGGAAGGCGGCTCCTAGAACCCTTTAGGAGGGGCGGGCTGGTCGACGGCCGTGCGTCGCCTCTCCGTCGCCTTGCTCGCGAGCCTCGTCGTCGCCGGGTGCCTCGGCGGCGCCGCGCCGCCGGACGACGCCGCCGGCAACGCGAGCGTCGTGGACGGCTCGCGCCCGGAGCCGACGTTCAACGACCTCACGACGGAACAGCTCGGAAGCGCCGCGGCCCCGGACGCCGACGCGAGCCTCGCGACGGCGCCCGCGCTTCGCGAGGGCGAATGGTGGCGGATCGAGATGCACGACCTCTTCCTCGACGAGACGACGGAGTTCGTCCGCGTCGTCGCGCGCGTCGAGCCGGACCTATACGTGTTCGGCATGCCGCACGCCGGATGGTGGAAGGAGGCGATCATCTACCACGCGCCGGCCTTCGGCGACGTCGGCCTCGACCTCTCGCACCGCGCGCACGACCTGCCGTTCGAGCCGCTGCGCTTCCCGCTCGAGGACGGCGCGACGTGGGAGACCGCGTGGGAGACGCCGGACCCCGTGACCGCGACGGTGGCTGTCGAGAGCGGGACCACCGCGCGCGTGACGTTCACCGGCACGCAGTGTGGCGCCTTCGCCCTCGTCGGCCAGTGCCCGACTCCGCAACAGGGCACGATCGCGGAAGTCGTGTACGACGCGTCGATCCACGAGATCAGCGAGGCGTCGTTCCCCTCGCACACGTGGCGCGTCGTCGAGCACGGGTACGGCTACACGGGCTGGGTGACGGTCCCCCGCGCCGAGCACCTCGTGTTCCTCCACGGCCGCGTCGGGACACCCGCGATCGACGTCGTGAACCCCGGCCCCGCGCTCCCCACGGACACGGTGGAGGTCGAGGGCGGGTTCAACCGTGTGAGCTTCATCCTCGTCGCCGGGAACGCCGTCGGGTCGGCCGGCGGGGCGTACTCCGAGAAGGCCACCGCGCCAGACGGGACCGTCTTCGAGCTGCGGCAGGTCCCGGGCGGGGCCCTCGCCGTGGCGTTCTTCGAGCACCCCGATCCGGACGGGACGTGGCAGCTCGAGCACCTCGCGGCCGGGCCCGGGTTCGTGTTCACGGAGGGCATCGCGTACCACCAGTACGACATCGAGCTCCCGACGGGCCGAATCCGAAGCGACCATTCCCACGAGGTCGTACGGTAGGCGCATCGCGCCCCTCTCGCGTTCAGCCGAGGTCGCGTCCGGCGACCAGCGCGGCGGGCATCTCCGCGACGTGGAAGCCGCCCGTGAGGTCCGTGTAGTAGACGTGACGGCCCTTCGGGATGGCGTCGTAGATGTACGGCGACGCCTCGATGCCGAAATACGGCACGCGCGCCTCGCCGCGCGGCACGACGAAGCCGACGAGCTCCGGAGAGGCGGCCTTCGCAAGCGTGCTCACGTCGAGCACGATGACGCCCGCGTGGAAGTGTGCGTCGAAGAGGAGCCCTCCGCGCAGCAGGACGCGGTTCGTGCTGAACACGTGCCCGCCGGTCGCGCCCGGATCCTCCGTCGCGAGGTCCGCCGGGAGGCGCCACACGCCGAGGGTCTCGGGCGCGGCGAAGTCCGTGACGTCGACGACGGCGAGGTAGCCCTGCGTCGGCGACGCATGCGGGTACTCCGGGACGGCGACGGCGATCCTCCGGCCCTCGACGGCCGTGAACTCGACGTTGTGGACGTTCCCGCCCTCGTCGGGGAACGCGTCCCAGCGGCCGAGGTACCGCAGGTTCGACGGGTCGCTCGCGTCGAGGAAGTGCGCGCCGCTTCGCCAGTGCGAGACCGCGATGAGCGGGAAGCCCTCGATCGGGTCCGGGTCGAACGTGACGTCGTGGACGCCGTACCCGCCCGGGTGGCTCCCGTGGTCCTGCCCTGCGTCGGTCGCTTCGTCGCTCACGTACGTGCTCACGAGCGAGAGGCGCGGCACGGGCGCGGGGTCGAACCGCAGGACGTCGACGCGCGCGAAGCCGAGGGAGGCGCCCGCGACGTACAGCACGCCGCCCACCTCCTCGAGGTCGAGGCGGTGGTAGCCCATGCCGAGCGCCTGCCGGGGTCCGTTGTTCGGGTCCGCGCTCGGCGGGACGGGGATGCGGCGCGGGTCCGCATCGGGCGAGACCCAGATCGTCGCGAGCTTCGGCGCCGAGGGATCCGAGACGTCCACGACCTGGATGCCGTAGTCGCCGACCGCAGGCATGCCGCCGTCGAGCGGGTCGTTCTCCCTCGTCTCGAGCGGGCTCGTCGGCAGGAACGCGAAGCGACCGTCGGGCGAGACCTCGACGTCGTTGACGTACGCCGTGCCCGAATCGAAGCGGCCGACCTGCACCGGCCTCCCAGGGTCGGCGAGGTCGAGGATGACGATGCCCGCGCTCGGGTGGAAGAGCGAGACGTACGCGTAGTGGTCGTGGATCTGGAACTCGCTCGCGGGGGAGAGCGCGGCGCCGTCGGTCGGCAGGTTCGTCTCGTACAACTGGCGCAGGTTCCACTCGACGGGGTCGTGCGCGGTCACGTCGAGGTGGTCGTGCTCGAGGGCGAGGGCGCCGCGAAGGAGGTCGAGGCCGGCCGCGACGTCGATCGCGGGCAGGGCGGCGGGGTCCACCGTCTCTCCGAAACACCCCGCGACGAGGAGGGCGGCAAGCGGGGTCGCGAGGGCTCGGATGGCCGGCACACCCGTGGAGCTTGCTCGAGACATGATAACGGTTACGCGAA
>DATDQL010000422.1:0-4428 GCA_035292305.1 Thermoplasmatota archaeon | reverse complement strand
GGAGGGACCGGCGTACGGTGGAGGCCGCCGCCCTCGCCGTGCTCGTCGTGGCGGCGTGCATCGTCACGTTCGGCCCGTGGGCGGGGCGGGCCGCGGCCTACTTCGTCGGGACGCTCGTGCTGCCGCTCCTCCTGTGGGCGGCGGTGCGGTTCGGCCCGCGCGGGGCGACCGCCGCGGTCGCGTTCGTCGCCGCCGCCGCGATCGCCTCGACGGTGCGGGAGAGCGGGCCGTTCCCCCGACCGACCGACAACGACGCGCTGTTGTTCCTCCAGTTCTTCCTCGTCCTCGTCGCGCTCGCGGTCCTCGCCCTCGGCGCGCTGCGCGCGGAGGAGGTCGCGGCCCGACCGCCCGGCGCGCCCTCCGCGCGTTCCGCTCGGCGGACGGTGCTCCTCGCCGCGATCACGCTCGCTCCGCTCGTGGCTGGAACTGTGCTCGCGGGCAACGTGACCGCATCGTTCACCGCGGACCTCGCCGCGGCGCGCCTCGACGAGCAGGCGGCGGACGTGCGGGACGCGATCGACGCTGCCCTCGCCCGCGACGTCGATTCCCTCACCGCGCTGCGAGCCTACCTCGAGACGGAGCCGGACGCGGGCCGCGCGGAGTTCGCGAGGTTCATCGCCGCCTCCGGTGAGCCTGAGCGCTCACCCGGCGTCCAGGGCTTGTCGTTCGTGCGCCTCGTCGAGGGCGAGACCGGTGGGACGGACTACGTCGTGGAGCTTACCGAACCGTTCGAAGGCGGTGAGCCCTCGCTCGTGCTCGACGAGGCGCGCAGGGCCGCGGTCGAGGCGGCGCTCGCCTTCGACGCTTCGGCGAGCACGCCGCCCGTCTCGCTCGTCCACGGACCGGACGGCGAGCCCGCGTTCGTCATCGCCCTCGCCGTTCGGGGGCCCGACGGTCCCATCGGTCTCGTCGACAGCGTCCATCGCGTCGGCGACCTCGTCGGCTCCGCCGTCCCGACCGACCGCGCCGGGCCCGCGTTCGAGCTGCGCGACGTCGTTACCGGCGACACCTTCTACCGCAGCGACGCCTGGTCGGGCGAGCGGACCTCGACGGCGAAGCCGCTTTCCGTCCAGGGCCAACGGTGGGACGTCGTCGTCGAGTCGTCGCCGGGGGTCCTCACGCCGTTCGAATCGACCGCGCCGTGGCTCGTCCTGGGCGCGGCGGGCGGCCTCAGTCTCCTCGCGACGGGCCTCGTGTACTCGGCGAGCGCGACCGGGCGCCGGGCCGAAGGGATCGCCCAGGCGATGACCGTCGAGATCCGTCGCAGCCGCGATGAACTCGCGCGCAGCGAATCGTCCCTCGCCGAAGCGCAGAGGATCGCGCAGATCGGCTCGTTCGAGTGGGACCTCAGGTCGAACCGCCTCACATGGTCCGCGGAACTCTACCGGATCTTCGGGCGGGACCCCGGCCGATTCGTGCCGACGTACGACGCGTACGTCGCGAGCATCCATCCGGAGGACCGCGCGCGCGTCGACGCGGCCGTCCGGGCTTCGTCCGCGAACGGCGAGCGGTTCGCGCACGAGTACCGTATCGTGAGGCCCGATGGCGGCGGGCGTGTCCTCCATTCGCAGGCGCAGGTGACACGCGCCCCAGACGGACGACCCTTACGCATGTTCGGCACGTGTCAGGACGTCACCGCTCGAGCGAAGGCGGAGGCGCGATTCCGACAGCTCCTCGACGCGGCGCCGGACGCGATCGTCATCGCCGACGCGCGCGGACGCATCGTGCTCGCGAACGCGCAGGCGGAGCGCCTGTTCGGGTACGCGCGCGAGGAGCTCCAGCGGATGGCCGTCGAGGAGCTCATGCCGCAACGCTTCCGCGATCGGCACGTCGCCCACCGCGAGGGCTACGCCGCGCACGAGCACCCGCACGCGCGGCCGATGGGGGTGGGGCTCGAGCTCTTGGCGCGCGCGAAGGACGGCCGCGAGTTCCCCGTCGAGGTGAGCCTCAGCCCGCTCGAGACGGAGGAGGGGCGCCTCGTCTCGTCGGCGATCCGCGACATCAGCGAGCGCAAGCGCTCGCAAGCCCAGCTCGAGGAGGCCGAACGCCAGCTCGCCGTGAGCGAGAAGCTCTCCGCGCTCGGGACGCTCGTCGCAGGGATCGGTCACGAGATCCGCACGCCCCTCACGTACATCACGACCCGCGTGGCCCTCGTCGAGCGCGCGGTCGCCGAAGCCACGAAGCGCGAGGCGTCGCTCGCGCCGCTCGAGGCAGAGGTCGAGCGGAACCTCGCCTCCGTGAAGGAAGGGGTGTGGCGCATCGACCGGATCGTGCAGCAGCTGCGACGCTTCACGCGGACGGAGATGAGTCCCGTGGCCACGGGCCTGCACGACGTCGTCGATGAGGCGGTCGAGCTCTTCCGCGCCGCGAACAAGGGAACGTTCACCGTGGAGACAGACCTACGTCCGACGCCGCCCGTGGACATCGACAAGGGGCAGATGCAGCAGGTCGTGATCAACCTCCTCAACAACGCCGCGGAGGCGCAGCCCGCGGGCGGCGTGCTGCGCGTGCGGACGCGCCTCGGACGCGACCACGCGGAGATCGAGGTCGAGGACGAGGGCCGCGGGATCCCGCCCGAGCTCCACGGGCGCGTGTTCGACCCGTTCTTCACGACGAAGGAGCAGGGCACCGGACTCGGGCTGAGCATCTCGCGCCGCATCGTCGAGGCGCACGGCGGCCGCCTCTCCTTCATCACGCGGCCCGGGCACGGGACGACCTTCACCATCGTCCTCCCCTTCCGGAAGGCGGCGGCCGCATGATCCGAGTCCTCATCGCCGACGACGAGGAGGACCTCGCGACGAGCACGGCGGATTGGCTGCGTGGAGAGGGCTTCGAGGTCGAGGTCGCGCACGATGCCGGCGCCATCCGCGTCGCGCTCGCGGCTCGCCCGCCGGACGTGCTCCTGCAGGACGTGCGCATGCCGGACCTCGACCTCGACGAACTCTTCGCGAAGGTCCGGGCCGACGGGGCCCTGCGGCACATGGCGATCATCCTCTTCACGGCGGCCGTCGACGGTCGGGAGCTGGGCCTGCGTCACGGAGCGGACGCGGTCGTCTCGAAGCCGTTCGAGCCGGAGGAGCTCGCCGACGCCATCCGGCGCTGTGCGGAGCGCAGCTATATATAGAGGCCCCGCAATCGCGGGCCAACCCACCTGCGTCGCGTCCCGGCGAGCCCCCTCGCGTCGACCCGGGACGAGACGAAGGGAGCGTGCCGTCATGGCAGAAACGAATCCCGATTTCAAGTACATCGTCCGCCTCGCCAACACGGACCTGAACGGCGAGGACCAGGTCGAGGTCGCGCTCGCAGCCGTCAAGGGCATCGGCATCCGGACCGCCGGCGTCATCGCCGAGCACGCCGGCGTCGGCCGCTACGCCAAGGTCGGCAACCTCACCGACGACCAGGTGAGCAAGCTCTCCTCCGCCGTCGACTCCTTCGGCGAGTTCGCCCCCACGTGGATGCTGAACCGTCAGAAGGACATCGAGACCGGCGACGACGTGCACGTGCACGGCTCCGATCTCGAAGGCAAGAAGCGCGACGACCTCAACCGTCTCAAGAAGATCCGCTGCTACCGCGGCGTCCGCCACGAGAACGGCCAGAAGGTCCGCGGCCAACGCTCCCGCAGCAACGGCCGCACGGGCCTCACCGTCGGCGTCATCAAGAAGAAGGAAGGCCCGCAGCCCGGCGCCGAAGCCGCGGCGAAGGCCGAGGCCAAGGGGAAGAAGTGAGGTGGCTTAGATGGGCGATCCGAAGTTCTCCCGCCGGAAGTACGACACCCCGAGCCACCCGTGGCAGGGCCCGCGCATCAAGGAAGAGAAGGAGATCGTGCTCAAGTACGGTCTCAAGAACAAGACCGAGGTCTGGAAGGCCCGCTCCTTCCTCCGCGACGCCCGCCAGCAGGCGCGCGTGCTCCAGGGCAAGCAACGCCTCGACCTGCCGCAGGTCAAGGTCGAGACCCAGGGTCTGCTCAACCGCATGCGCCGTCTCGGCCTCCTCGGCGACGAGGCCACGCTCGACGACGTCCTCGGGCTCACGCTCGATGCCGTGCTCGTCCGCCGCCTGCAGACGCAGGCCTACCTGAGGGGCCTCGCCGCGACGCCGCACCAGGCCCGTCAGCTCATCGTCCACGGCCACGTCACGGTCGACGGTGGACGCGTCCGCGTCCCCGGCATGCTCGTGACCAAGGCCCAGGAGAACTCGCTCGGTTACGCGCCGGGCTCGCCACTCCAGAACGAGCAGCACCCCGTCCGCCCGAAGGCCGAGGCCGTCCAGGCCCTCACGGCCACCGGCGGCATCATGCCCGAACGCACCCGCGCCCACACGCCCCCGAGCGACCGCCGCGGCGGACGCGGCGGCCCCGGCGGCCGGCGCGGAGGCCCGAGCGGCCGCGGTCGCGGCGGCGGCAGCAAGCCGAAACAGCGCCGTCCTGAA
>DATDQL010000421.1:0-3756 GCA_035292305.1 Thermoplasmatota archaeon | reverse complement strand
CAGGACCATCAGGTGGTAGTGCAGCTTCCCCCACGCGAACCCACTCGCGCGCTGCAGCGCGCGCGCGTGCGCGCCCGGGTCCGCCCGGACGAGGCGGAGGAGGCGCTCGCGCGAGCGGTGGCGCAGGACCGCGTCGGGCGCGAGCCGCGTGTAGAGCACGAACGCCACGCGCGCCGCCGCGAGGAGCGCGGCGAGACCGACGGCGAGGCCGACCGTGGCGGTCGGCTCGCGGGAGAAGATCGTCCGCGCACCGACGAGGACGGAATCGAGGTCGCCCGTCGCCGCATACCGTCGCTCGACGACGAACGGGAGGAAGGCGAGCGCGCCGTCCCGCGGCGGGGGGTAGGTCACGCGCACGTCGCCGGTCATCGTCACGTTCTCGTCGCGCACGTCCACTTCAGCGACGCGGCCCGTCGCATGGCGGAAGGTCGCGCTCCCGACGACGTCGACCGTCGGCCGACGCATCGCGACGACGAGGTCCTCGTCGCCCTCCGTGACGAGCCTTGCTTCGGCGTCCCGCAGCTCGACGACGGCGAAGGAGTAGCGGTCCGTGCGGCCGACGACGTGCTCGTGCGACGAGCTGCCGATCGCGACCGACCGACCGCCGACGTGGATGCGACCCTCGGCGAGATTGACGACGAGGTCGCCCTCGACGGAGACGGTCGCAGGAGCGTCGGGCGCGGCGCGCGCCCAACCCTCGGGCGAACTGCCGGAGAATGCCGCCGGGGAGGCCCTTCCAGACTTGTAGTGCCACGTCGCGCGGGGAGAGAGCGCGACCTCGATGTCGGCGAGGTCGAGCGACAGCGTGGCCGACTCGCCTTCGATGACGAGGATCCCGTCGTCGCTCTTCTCCTTCTCCACGACGAAGGCTGCCTCCGCCGCGGCCCATTCATGGACCTCGACGCGTGGCTCGGACGCGATCTCCCCGAAAGGAGAGACGACGACTTCCCGTTCGACGGACGTCACGACGACCCGCGCGGACCCCGCCGTGCCTTCGAGGATCACGGCTGCGCGGACGACGACGATCGCGGCGCCGGTGTCCCCTGCGACCATGATCGCGCCGCGGAAGACCGGAGGCTCCGCGGTCCTGAGCTCGGCGTCCGCCTCGCGCGCGGCTGCAGCAAGCGGGGACGCGAGCAGCGAGGCGAGGACAAGCGAACGCACCAAACTCCCCATCGTGCGCGTACTTGCTCGACGGGCGATGAAGGCCACTTCGCTTCTCCTCCTGCTGGTCCTGCTTTCGGCCGCCGTCCCCGCCGCGGAGGCCGGGGACGACTACTGCGTCGACGTCGACAGCCACGCGCTGCCGCCCGTCTGGGTGACCCCGGAGGATTGCACTCCGCCGGGTCTGGACCACCTCTTCCGAGTACAAGACCCGTGAGGTTGCCCATAAGGTCACGCGGCGCACGCAACGTGCACACGGCCCGTAGCCCGGCTCACGGCGACGGCTCGCGTCCGAGCATGTCGGACGCGCCCACGTCCCGGAGCATCCGGCGGAGCTCGCGCCATCGCTCCACGAGCTCGTCCGCCGCCGCGGTCGGACGGAGGTCGACGTCGACGAGGCCGCGCCGCTGCAGCTCCTCCATGAGACGGGCGAACCGGTCGTACGGAAGGTTGCACCTCGCGGCGAGCTGGCTGCGGCTCTCGCCCGCCTGGAGGTTGCGGTCCAGGCGGTCCAGCGTCTCCAGCAGGATCGTCAGCCGTTCCCGCCTCGCCACAGGGAGATGGATACACCTGCGGGTGACCCGTCCTTTGGAGCAACGGCTTGGCTTCGATCGAACCCGACGTGTCCTCCCCCGTCGACGGATCCTCACGGGCCCACCGTCCCGCGCGAGCCTTTCGGAGAGCGAGGCACGGTCGTCCGGTCCCACGCGCGAGGACCACGGCGTCCTTCGTCCATGGCAGCGGATGCGTGCACCACGTCATCACCAAGAGTCCGCCGCGGCCGGACGGACGGCAGGCCGTCGGCACTCTCACGCCCGGTGAGGACGCCTCGTTCGGCGTCGACCATGGTAGGGTACGGACCCTTGCGCATCTCGATGAACGTCACTCCGTTCTCCCACACCGACGTCCCCGACATGACCGACAACGCCGGCGCCGCGTTCGTGATGCGACCGACCGGCGGGCACCCGGAACGCGTCCGCGGCATGCCCCCGAGGGTCCTCGACATCGTCGCGCACGAGATGAGGAATCTGCTCACGCCGCTTGGACTCCAGGTCCAGCTCCTCACGACGGGACGGTTCGGACCCCTCTCCGACGCACAGGCCAGGGCGATCTCCCTCATCGAGCGCAACCTGGACAAGCTCGGCCACCTCGTGATGGATGTTCGGGCGCTGGAGCGTCTCGGACCCTCGCAGTTCCCGACGAGCCCCCGCGTCTGCGACCTCGCCGCGGTCGTCCGCGAAGCCGTCGAAGCATCCTCGGTCGCAGCCGATGCGGCGGGCGTGCGGCTCGAAACGCACGTGCCGGCAGCGGTCCCGCTGCGCGCCGACCCGGAGCGCGTCGGGCAGGTCCTCCTCAACCTGATCAGCAACGCTCTCAAGTACACGAGCGACGCGTCATGCGTGAGAGTGACCTGCGACGTCGGCCCGCTCGTCGCCCGTGTGGCCGTGACGGATGCGGGCGTGGGACTGAGACCGGACCAGCGAGCGAGGTTGTTCGCGCCGTTCGCGCAGGTCCTCGAACCGGCCACGCAACGCAGCGGCACCGGGATCGGGCTCTTCGTGTCCAAGCGCATCGTCGAGGCGCACGGCGGCGCGATCGGCGTCGACAGCGCCGGACCCGGGGCCGGCTCGACGTTCTGGTTCACCTTGCCTCGAGAGGGAGCCTACGCATGAGCGCGACCGAGCGCGTCCGCTGGCTCCTGACCCTCGGACTGACCGAACACCAGGCGCGCACGTACGTCACGGCCCTCGACAGACCGGGAGCTCCCGCGGGTGCCCTCGCGAGGCTTTCTGGAGTGCCGCGCAACCGCGTGTACGACGCCATCGACGAACTGCGGGCCCTCGGCCTCATGGACGTCACTCTCGGCCCGCAAAGAGAGCACTTTGCTCGACCCTTGGGGCGGTTCCTGGACGGTCGCGCGTCCGACCTCCGACGGTCCATCGAGGACATCGAACGCCAACGGACCTTCGTGGCATCCGCATTCGACTCTCGCGCGCCCGTCACGCCGGGACGCACCGAAGGACGCACCTTCTCCGTCGTAGGTCGCGCCGCCGTCGCGCGGGAGATCGACCGCATGGTCGAAAGCGCCCGCGCGCACGTCGTGGCCATGGCGTCCCCTGGAGGCGCCTCACGCCTCGTGCGGCACATCGCGCCGGCCGTCGAACGCGGCCTCTCCGTCACGCTCCTCGTCCCGCGCAGCGCACGTGAAGACGGCGCGTTCGATGCGTCGATCGAGAACGGCCGTTCGATCGTCTGGGTCGACGAAGCGGTGCCGTCGATCTCCTTCGTGGCTGACACGGACGAGGCGATCGTCGTCGACCCCGTCCCCGACGACGCCGCGCACCGCATGGGCATGGACCGCGCCGTGCTCACGACCCGCCCCGCCTTCGTGCGGGAGCGCCTCGCGTTCCTGCGGCTCGCGGCGTCGCCCAGCTCAGCCCACAAGCCGTAGGACGGGGTCGGCGCGGCTCTCACGGATCGCGGCGAACTCAAGGTCGCGCGCGGCGATGCGCGCGTGTTCGACAACGAGCGGATCCTCGCGGAGCAGGCCGCTCACGAGCAGCAACAGGTCCTGCGCCCGTAGCGGCTTGT
>DATDQL010000420.1:0-2883 GCA_035292305.1 Thermoplasmatota archaeon | reverse complement strand
TCCTTGAACGCGGGCTGGTCGTACGGGCCACCGGTCGAGCCGCTCGCGCCGAGCACGTAGCGCAGGTCGATGACCGGCGTCACCATGCGCGACTCCTGGAAGGTCTTGTACGTCTGGTCGTCGATCGCGACCGTCGCGACGCCGTCGCCCGCGGCGACGAGCGGCGTGCGCTCGCCGCGCGCGCGTCGCGTCTCGTTGACGTGCTGGACGTTCCACACGGGGGAAGCGGTGCGTCCGAGGAGGTCCTGGGTCCACCCGCGCTCCTCGAGCGTCGCGGGTCCGTCGAACCCTTCGTAGAACAGGGTCGGCGTGATCCCCGTCGCGTTGCGGAACGCGTTCGTGACGTTCTCGTAGGTCGAGTTGATCGGCCCCTGGGCCTGGTCCGGCACCGCGTCGGGGACGAGCGGAGGCCCGCGCTGGGCCGTGCCCGACGGCAGGAGCGCCGGAAGCACGAAGAGGAGCACGAGGGCGGAAGCGAGCGAGCGCCGGCTCACGGGGACCGCCTCCTGAACGCGGATGCCGTCATGAAGGCGACGGCGGCCGCCGCGAGGAGCGCGAGCGGACCGGCGGCGGGCACGGCGCGGATCGCGGCGCCGAGCGTGGAGGTCGCCTCGACGTCGAGCGCGGAGCCGAAGACGGCGGGGCCGACGCCGGCATCGAGCCCGGGCGGCGGGAACTGCACGACCGTGCGACCGTCGCTCGCCTCGAACCGGAACGTGTGCACGCCCGAGGACAGGCGCGTCGGCGGCAGCGTCGTGCGGTAGACGTACCGCACGCCTTCGTCGCTCGGGATCCGGTCCCGCGTCATGTCGTAGACCTCTCCGTCGATCGTGATGCGGACGAAGGCGGGTGCGTCGCCGTCGTCGTCGCGGTAGATGACCGCGTAGGTGAACGTCTCCGCGCCGGACCCGCTGGGCGGCGACACGCCGGCGTCGAGGAGCCGGGGGGTCGTCGTCGGGCGCGCGACCGCGGTCGCGCTCGCGGGGCCTTCGTTGCCGGCCGCGTCGACGGCGACGACCTTCCACGCGTAGCGCTGTCCGGCGTCGACGCCGTCGTCGAGGAACCTCGACCGGAACGCGAGGCCGGCCGGGGCGAACTCGGTGGGCGCGTCGCCCTCCACCGAGGCGCGCAGCACGAGGTACCGGTCGATGCCGACGTTGTCTCGCGCCGCGGCCCAGCTCAGGGAGACGACGCCGTGGCCGTCGTCGCTCGCGAGGAGGCCGAGCGGCTGCGTCGGCGCGGCGAGGTCCTCGAGCGTCGTGATGTTGAGGGTGCGCTCGGCCCGGTTCCCGAGGGGGTCGGTCGCGACGAAGCGGAAGGAGTACGCGTTCGAGGGCGCGAGACCGCCGACGAGCACGCGGTGCGCGAACGCGGGGTCGGCGTACTCGAGGCGGCCCTGGAAGCCGACGTCGCCCTTTCGCTTGAACGCGACCTCGAGCGAGGCCGGCTCCGAGAGGCGGACGCTCGCGCTCGCGCTCTCGAACGCGACGCGGTCGAACGCGACCTCCTCGAAGGACGGGGGGGCCGTGTCGAGCCGGATCGCGGTGCGGACGACGTTGCGGTTGCCCGCGAGGTCCGTGACGACGACCTCGACGGACTTCTCGCCGTCGCCGCCGGGGAGCTTGAGGCTCTGCACGAAGGCGCCGCCGCGGAAGCGCTCGCCGGGGACGGCGACGGGGTCCGTGCCGGTGACGCGGATGACCACGCCCTGGACCGAGCTCAGCGTGTCCCGCGCGGCGATCTCGAGCTCGACCGTGGACGATCGCGTCGCGGGCGCGCCTCCCTCGACGAGGACGGAGGCCTCGGGGAGCGTGCGGTCGATGTTGAACGCGACGCTGCGGACCGGCTCGACGTTGCCGAGCGCGTCGGTCGCGCGGTAGTACAGCACGTGCCCGCCTTCCTCGTCGAACGACACCGTCGCGATCGTGCCGTCGACCGACGTGAACGAGAGGTTGTCCCGGCTCCACTCGATGCTCGACACGAGGCTCACGTTCGCGCGGTCGCTCGGCTGCAGCGTGACCGTGACGGGCGTGCGGAACCACGCGCCGACGCCCTCGCCGGACAGGAGCGCGATCGTGCGAGGCGGCGAGTTGTCGATGCGGAAGACGCCGCTGTCGAACGCGAGCGGGACGCCGGCGTTGCGCGAGTTGTTCGCGAGGACGCGCAGCACGGCCTCGGCCGAGTCGGGGAAGTTGCGCGAGTCGAAGACGAACGACCTGAGCGGCGCCGAGCGCTCGTAGAGCGGCTTCGCGCCGGCCGTCGTGAGGTTGTACGGGAACGTGTCGCCGCCGTCGACGCTGAGCTTCAGCTGGTAGGTGACGTACGGGTCGGAGCGGTAGTCGGTCGCCGACCACTGGACGCGCGCGGGGCCGGACACGACCTGGCCGGCCGCGGGCGACGTGACGACGACCGTCACGACGCGGTCCGTCGTGAACGCGTACCGGCCGCACACGGGCTCGACGGTCTCGTTCCCCTCCGTGCACGGCGGGAACGACGCCTCGTTGCCGACGAGGTCGAGGGCGATGACGCGGAACTCGTAGTCGGCCGCCTGGCTGAGGTCCTTGATGGTGATGCGCTGCGTCGTGCCGTTGCCGAACTGCGCGGTGGGCGCCGCGTAGAGGAGAGGGCCTCCGGCGAGCGCGTACCAGAGCGTCGCGGTGCCGGGCTCGCTGAGCTCGAACTCCACGGCGACCTGGTCGTGGAGCAGGGCCAGCTCCGGGCCCGAGGTGAGGTTCGGCGCGATGCTGTCGAAGCGCGCCTTGTCGAACGGCTTCGAGACGTTCCCGCTCTTCGGGTCCGTGCCTTCGATGTTGTCGTGCGCGTCCCGGGCGCGGGCGCGGATCTCGATCTCGGCCCCGTCCGTGAGGTTCGCGAGGTGCAGGC
>DATDQL010000419.1:0-8980 GCA_035292305.1 Thermoplasmatota archaeon | reverse complement strand
GGAGATCGGCCTCGTGGTCGACGTGGCGGCGCTCGCGGGGAACGCGGGCGGCTGAAAGGCGGTCCTCACGCGTTTACGCGACGTGATGTGAACGTCTTGAACAATGCCGCGGACGTGATTTGAACACGCGACCTTAGGATTATGAGTCCCACGCTCTACCAGTCTGAGCCACCGCGGCAGGTGCGCGCGGCCAACTCCGGGGACGTATTTCAAGGCTTCCGGCCCGCGACGCGACACTCTTCCAAGAGCATCCTTATCCACGGCGCAGCGCGCTCGTCGCCCGGGAGTCCATCGTGTCCCGCTCGATCGCCTTCGCCGCCGGCCTGGTCCTCATCCTTCCCGCCCTCGCCGCGGCGCTGCCGTCCGCGCCCTCCGCGGCCGACGCGATCCTCGCGTGCGCCCGCGTCGCGCGCTGCGTGACGGAGACGACGGACGCCGTCGCGCGCGACACCCTCTCCGTGTGGTCCGCGGTGCCCACGGGCGCCGTCGGCCCGGCGGCCGCGACGCGGCTCGCACTCGCGGCGTACGGAGCTCCCGCGCCCGAGACCTCGCCCGCGCCCCACGCCGTGCCCGATGCCGGATCCCCCTCCCTCGCAGCGGCGATCCTGGCGGTCTACGACGCGCACGCCGTGCCGGTCGATCCCGCGCTCGCTCGCGACGTGCATGCGCAGGCCGCCGCGGTCGACCCCGCCTTCGCCGCATCGCTCGTGCCGCTCCTCGACGGCGTCGCGGACGGCGCGCGCGCGGCGCGTGGCATCCTGCCGCCCGAGGACGTCGCGCTGCTCGCCGCGGACCCGCGCGCCGCGATGATGCTCGCGACGTTCGGCGCCGGGCCCGACGCACCCGCCGCGTGGCGCGACGCGTGGGCGCCGCGCGCCGCAGCGCTCGCGCGCATCGACCGCACGGCCGTCGCCGCGGCGGCTCTCCCCGTCGTGGACGCCGTCGCGGCCTTCGCGCCGCCCGCGGCCGTCCCGGCGGATCCGACCGCCCCCTCGGCGTGTCCTGGGACGCTCGACCTGCCGTTCGTGCGCGTCGCCGGCGATTGCGCGGACGAGCACATCGGTACGTTCTTCGTCCTCGTCGACACGGGCGGCGACGACACGTACTCCGGCGCGATCGCCGGCGGGCTCCCCGGCGCGGCGGTCGCGATCGACCTCGGCGCGGGCGCGGACCGTTACACCGCGACGACGATGGCCCTCGGCTTCGGCATCGCGGGCGTCGGGGTCCTCTACGACGACGGGGGTCCGGACCGCTACGAGATCGTGTCGTTCGGGCAGGGTGCGAGCGCTGCGGGCGTCGGCGTGCTCTACGACGCGGGCGTGGCGGACGACGTGTACGAGAGCCCCGGCGTGAACGGCACGATCGCGACGAAGGCCGCGACGCTCGGAGGCGTAGGCGTCCTCGTGGACGAGGGCGGGAACGACGCGTACCACCAGGACGGCCTCGACGGCTTCGTGTACGCCGCCTCGGGCGGCGTCGGCGTGATGCTCGAACGCGGCGGCGACGACACGTACGTCTCGAACGACATCGACATCTGGCTTGTCGCCGACGCCGGACTCCCGTTGATCCCCGTCGTCGCCGAGTACCTCGGGAAGTTCACCGGCCCCGTCCAGATCTCGGCGGAGGTCGGGGCCACCGCGATCCTGGTCGAGGAGGACGGCGACGACGTGTACGTCTGCGGCGCCCACGTGCGCCAAGGCTGCCAGGGCGCGGGCGGCGCGGGAGCGCTTGGCATGCTGCTCGAAGCGCGCGGGGAGGACGAGTACCGGATGGGCGCGAGCTTCTCTGAGGAGCTCGTTCCGGGGCTCGTCATCTTCCCCATGGGTCAAGGCGCGGGGTACGGCCCGAGCGCGCCCGGCGGCGTCGGCGTCCTCGCCGATCTCTACGGCAGCGACGCCTACACCGCCGAGAAGTGGGCGCAGGGCTTCGGCACGGTCGGCGCTGGCGTGCTCCTCGACCGCGGCGCCGGGCTCGACGCGTATTCCATCGAGACAGCGCTCGTCGGCGCGCGCGGCGACGGCCAGGTGTGGGCCGACGGGGCCGCAGGCGCGGGCGCGGACACGTAACGCGTCCGTCCGCGGCTTCGGCCGGCCCTCCGTCACCTTGAAGTCCGTGGACGGACGGTCCTCTGCCGTGCTCCGGCTCAAGTCCCCGTACGCTCCCGCGGGCGACCAGCCCAAGGCCATCGAGGCGCTCGTCGAGGGCCTCGAGAAGGGCGAACAGGACGTCACGCTCCTCGGCGTGACCGGCAGCGGCAAGACCTTCACGGTCTCGAACGTCGCGCAGCGGCTCGGCAGGCCCGTGCTCGTCGTCTCGCACAACAAGACGCTCGCCGCGCAGCTCTACGCGGAGTTCAAGGAGTTCTTCCCCGAGAACGCGGTCCATTACTTCGTCTCGTACTATGACTACTACCAGCCCGAGGCGTACGTCGCGCAGCGCGACCTCTACATCGCGAAGGAGGCCGACATCAACGAGGAGATCGAGAAGCTGCGCCACGCGGCGACGCAGGCCCTCGTATCCCGGAAGGACGTCATCGTCGTCGCCTCCGTGAGCTGCATCTACGGCCTCGGCGACCCGTCCACGTACGCCGAGGAGCACGCGAAGCTCAAGGTCAGCGACGCGGTCGGTCGCGACAGGCTCCTGCGCAAGCTCGTCGACATCTACTACACCCGCAACGACGCCGCGCCCGAGTGGGGCACGTTCCGGGCCCGCGGCGACGTCGTCGAGGTCCGGTTCCCCGACGGCGAGACCATCGTCCGCGTCGATTTCTTCGGGGACGAGATCGAGGCGATCTCCCGCATCCACGCGGTCACCGGCGTCGTGCTCGGCAAGCTCGCCGAGGTCCTCGTTCCGCCGGGCAAGCACTTCGTCACGCCACCCGAGGAGCTCGAGCGCGTGGGCAAGACCATCGAGGCGGAGCTCGAGGAGCGCCTCTCGGAACTCCGCCGTCACGGGCGTCTCCTCGAGGCGCAGCGGCTCGAGCAGCGTACGCGCTTCGACCTCGCGACGATCCGCGAGACCGGCACGTGCCCCGGCATCGAGAACTACACGCGGCACTTCACCGGGCGCAAACCCGGCGAGCCCCCGTACACGCTCCTCGACTACTTCCCCGAGGGCTTCCTCACGGTGATCGACGAGAGCCACGTCACCGTCCCGCAGATTCGCGGGATGTACAACGGGGACCGCGCCCGGAAGGAGGTCCTCGTCGAGCACGGCTTCCGCCTCCCGAGCGCGCTCGACAACCGACCGCTGCGCTGGGACGAGTTCCGCCGACGCGTCGGTCCCATCGTCTACGT
Source organism: Thermoplasmatota archaeon (assembly GCA_035292305.1). Taxonomy (GTDB): domain Archaea; phylum Thermoplasmatota; class SW-10-69-26; order JACQPN01; family JAJPHT01; genus DATDQL01. Next base: position 5,684 of record DATDQL010000419.1, on the reverse strand, counting down.
GAGCGCCACGCCCGCCGAGCACGAGCTCAAGGCCTCCGCCCGCGTCGTCGAGCAGGTCGTGCGACCGACAGGTCTCGTCGACCCCGCGGTCCTCGTGCGTCCCGTCTCCGGGCAGGTGGACGACCTCCTCGGGGAAGCCCGCGCCCGCGCCGCCCGCGGCGAGCGCGTGCTCGTCACGACGCTGACGAAGAAGATGGCCGAGGACCTCACGAACTACCTCGTCGGCCACGGCCTGCGCGTCCGCTACATCCACAGCGACATCGAGACCCTCGAGCGCATCGACATCCTCGAGGACCTCCGCCTCGGCGCGTACGACGTCCTCGTCGGCGTCAACCTGCTCCGCGAAGGCCTCGACCTCCCGGAGGTCACGCTCGTCGCCGTCCTCGACGCGGACAAGGAAGGCTTCCTGCGAAGCGAGCAGTCCCTCGTGCAGACGATGGGCCGCGCCGCGCGAAACGCCGCAGGCACCGTCATCCTCTACGCGGACAAGCGGACCGGCTCCATCGACCGCGCCGTCCGCGAGACCGAGCGCCGCCGCGCCGTGCAGGAAGCGCACAACCTCGAGCACGGTCTCACGCCACAGACGATCCAGAAGGCCGTGCGGCGGATGCGCGAGCGTCCGCGCGACGACGCCGAGGACGCGCTCGTCGAACGCGCGAAGGGCGCGAAGAAGGAGGAGGCCGAGGTGCTCGTGACGGAGCTCGAAGGCAGGATGCGCCGCGCCGCGAAGGACCTCGACTACGAGCGCGCTGCGTTCTACCGGGACCAGATCCGGGAGATCCGCAGGAGACTCGAGGCGACGACGGGCTGACGACGCGCTCGCGGGCGCGGCGCGGCACGTTGCGTGGGGTACACGTGTACGTGCAGGTGTACCGTCCCGGTCCTGTGCATGTGTACGTACAGGTGCACCCGTTGTCGGCCGAAGAGCAGGCCCGCTAGCGCAACGGGTCATCCTTCAAGGCCGGTGTCGTCCCCGGCCCTACGATGGCACCGCCTCTCCCGCCTCGGGACGAACGGAGCGTGCGCCGTAGCAAGGTCCGGTACCGCGCCCTCATGATGCTGAACTCGCTCGGCGAGGCGTACCTCAGCCAGCTCGCAGACGCGGTCGGGGTACAGCCCACGCGCCTTCGTTGGGTCATGCACGGACATCTCCCCGCGTACGACCCGGAGCTCTCGCTCGTCCCGATCGGTTTCGTCGAGGAGTCGCGGGACGGGCGCTACCGGCTGTACAGGATCACGGCGCGGGGCAGACGGAAGGCGCGCAGCCTGGCGAAACGCAGGCGTCGAACCTGACCGGTGCACGTGTACGTACACGTGCACCTTGCGCGTCGTGTGCACATGTACGTACACGTGCACCCGCGGCGAACGCCGCGTCGCTCAGCCGCCGTCCGCGGAGGGGCGGCTGACCGTCGCGACGAAGACGTCCGCCTTCTCATTGCGCGTGTCGACCCACACGAGCGTCACCGCGCCGCGGACGGAGTCGCTGTCGCGGTAGTCGCCGAGGAAGACCATCCCGTTCTGGTGGTGGCTCCACTTCTCGTCGCTGCTCTCAGCGGTCACGCGCAGGTTCTTCGAGAACGTGCGGCCGCCGTTCAGGCTGTACGCGTAGTAGAGGTCGAACAGGTGGTTCGCCGGGTCGTCGCGGCGGTCGTGCCAGCTGACGTCGACGGTGCCGTCGGGCCCGACGCTGACGGCGGGCATGAACTGGTCCGCCTTCCGCGCGAGGTCGTCGTCGTGCACTCGGATCGGCGCTTCCCATGTCTTCCCGTCGCGGCTCGCGGCGAGCCACACGTCGCCCTCGCCCGCGGCGTGGTCGAACCACGTCACGTATACGCTGCCGCGGTCCGGGCCGCTGCTGCGGTCGACGGCGATGCTCGGCGCCTGCACGATGCGGAAGTCGCTGCCGCGCAGCACCGGCCAACCGTATTCGCCGCCCGGGGCGGGCATCGTATAGTTCGCGACCTTCGCGGGCGCGTCCCACGCGAGGCCGTCGGCGCTCGACGTCACTTGGATGAGGCGCTCGGTCGGGGACGCGGCATGGGTCGTGACCATCCAAGCGCGGCCTTCGGCCTCGTAGTCGATCCACGGGGTCGAGCCGTAGTCATCAGGGAGGTCGACGGGGTCGGTCCATGTCGATCCCTTGTCGCCCGAGCGGGCGCACGCGACGCGGTTGCGGTACTCGAGCGCGCGCGTCTGCTCGTCGAGCGGCGTCCCCGTGTTCCACACGGACGGGTCGCCGCGGTCCCAGCAGAGAAGCACGGTCTTCCCGTCGGGGGCGGCCGCGATCCACTGCTTGTCGTGCTCGAGTTGCGGTCCGAAGTCCACCTCCCGCGCGGTGGGCCACGTCTCGCCGCCGTCCTCCGAGACGAGCACGTACATCGCGCTGCACGTCCAGAACCAGTCGTTGAACCCGCCGTTCGGGAGGACTCCGCGGCCCGTCTTCGAGCCCGAGAACCGGTCGCACTGGTACGGCATGACCGTCCAGTACGCGGTGCCGTCGGGACCGAACGCGACGACGGGGTCGGTGACGCACCAGAAGCGGGAGAACGCGGTGAGCGGCGTCGTGGGGTCCTGGAGCCGCCGCCAGGGGGAGCCGGGGACGTTCGCGTTCTTCCACGTCGCCCCGCCGTCCTTCGTGACGTAGATGCCGGCGTAGACGCACTCGCCCGCGTCGGTCGGATTGTAGTCCTTCGCGGTCGCGATGATGTTGCGCGGGTCCGTCGGGTTCACGGCGACGGAGACCTCGTTGCCCTGTCGCTCGTCCGGATCGACGGTGGATTCGAACTCGCAGATCGTCGCGATGCAGGCGAGCGCGGCGGCGTCGGGAACGGGGCCGCCTGCACCGAGGATCCCGCCGTTCCCGACGCATCCCGCGAGGGCCGCCGGGAAGGCGACGAGCAGGGCGAGCGAGGCGACGCGGGGGCGCACACGGGGCGAGCCCCGCGGGGGGTCTTGACGATTGTGGGAGCGCGGTCGCGCGTCCTCGCTCGGGTGAGGGGATTGTCGGCCCCGCGGAGACGGAGCGCCGCCTGCGGCGCAAGGGCCGCCGGTTGTCTCCCGCCATGTTCACCCGGAGGAACGGAGACGCGGAGGAACGGAGCCGCAGGACCGCCGTGCGTCTCGCCCCTCCGTTCCTCCGATACTCCGTTCCTCCGTGTGATCCTGGCGGGGGGGCGACGGACCGCCGCGCGCTCGGCCCATATCGTGTGATTCCGGCGGGGGGGCGACGGATCGCCGCGCGCTCGACCTATTCCGTGTGATTCCGGCGGGGGGGCGTCCCGGCGGAACCGCGCGGAGCCTTCAAGGCCCCTCCCGCGTTCGTCCGCGCGTGCACATCCGCAAGATCGAGCACCTCGGCATCGCCGTCCAGGACCTCGGCGCGGCGTCGCGGTTCTTCCGCGACGTGCTCGGCATCCCCCTCGCTCATGAGGAGACGGTCGAAGGCCAGGAGGTCGAGGTCGCGTTCCACCCCGTCGCGGGCGTGAAGCTCGAGCTGCTTGCTTCGACGACGCCGGACGGCCCCATCGCGCGTCACATCGAGAAGCGCGGCACCGGCATCCAACACGTCGCGTTCCAGGTCGACGACGTCGAGGCCGCGATCCGCGAGCTCAAGGAGAAGGGCGTGCGGCTGCTCTCCGAGTCGTGGGAACCCGGCGCGGAGGGCGCGAAGGTCGTGTTCCTGCATCCGAAGGACTCCGCGGGTGTGCTCGTCGAGATCGTGGAGATGCCACGGCGCGCCTGAAGTGCGCGGACCTCCTTGCCGCTCAACGCGTCGTCTGCAGCGCCCGTCTCGCGCACTGCACCACGTTCCTCGGCGCGTCCACCTTCTCGAGCTCCTCCGCGCTCACCCACCGGTGCTCGCCGAACGAGCCGTCCGACACGATGCGCTCGCTCGCGACGCGCGCCACGAAGTCGAAGTTGAGGTGCAGGCCCTTGGAGCCGGCCGCGTGCTCCTCGTACGCGAGCAGGCCCCGCGGCGTCCCGTCGACGCCTTCCCACGCAGGGGCTCCGAAGTCGCCTTCGAGCCCCGTCTCTTCGCGGAGCTCGCGCGCGGCGGCCTCGAGCGGGGTCTCGTTCGCTTCGACCTCGCCGCCGACGGGGATCCACACGCCGAGGCGCTTGTGGTGGACGAGGAGGACGCGCCCTTCGTGCACGGCGTAGATCGCGACGGAGAACGCGCGGCGCTGCACGGCGCCGGCAACGCCGCGCAACGCGTGAAGATATCCCCGCCCACGGCCGGATCCCTGCCCCAAAGGATCCTCCACCACGCGGCGGACGTTGGAGACCCGCTAGTCTCACCCGGAGGAACGGAGCGGCGGAGAAACGGAGGACGACCGACTCCGTTCCTCCGTCCCTCCGGGTGATCCTGGCGGGTCGCAACGGAACGTGCCGCGGCGCCAAGCGAGAGCGGAACGGTCGTCGCTCCATCGGAAGGGGTGCTCAACCCACGTTTCGAGGTCGCAAGCAAGGTTCAAGGGCCCCCGCCGCGTCGCCGGCGACGATGCGCGCCCTGCCCGTGCTCGTCCTCGTCTCGCTTGCCGCCTTGACCGCTTCCGCCGGCCTCCTCGACGAGGCGACGATCGAGTTCGACGCGTCCCCGGCCGGCCCCGCCGCGACGGCGTTCACGGCGACCTGCACGGTCGCGGTCGGTCAGACGCTCGCCTCCGCGCTCTCCGAGGCCGTCGACGACGGCTGCATCGCGTCGATCGGCTGGAGCTACTTCTCCTTCGGCCGGTTCCTGGATTGCGTGAACGGGGTCTGCGGCCGCACCGCGGGCGACGAGTCCCGCTTCTGGGGCCTTTACGAGAACCACGTCCTCGCCCTATCAGGCGCGGACGACCTCACCGTGGACGCGCTTGACACGTTCCAGCTCAGCTACGACAACTGCCGCGAGTCGCTCGCGTGGACGTGCATCCCGAACTGGGCCGTGCCGTAGGGGTCTCGCATGCGCCGCGCGCCCTCCCTCGTTGCGCTCGCCGTCCTCGTCGTCGGCGCGTTCCCGGTGCCGACCTCGGCCGTGGACGAGCCGGCGGCCCGCGCCGCCGCGGCGTGGTTCCGCGCCGGCGTGCTCCTGGACGGCGCGGTCGCGGGCGCGTACTCCGCCGAGGAGCGCGCTGCGGCGGCGCCGCCGAACGACAACTTCACCTTCGCCGATGCCGCGCTCGTCCAGTGGCTCGCGCCCGGCCTCGCCCCACTCGGGGACGATCTCTATGCATGGCGGGCACGCCCGGACGCGCCCTCGCCGGTCGACTGGTGGCGGGCGCGGGCGTGGGCGACCACGGCCCCCGGGAGCGGCAATCCGTGCAACGACTGGTCGCGCGCGGTGCTCGCGCTCGTCGCGCTCGGCGAGGACCCGCGTGCGTTCGGAGGGACGGACCACGTCGCGAAGGTCCTCGCATGTCACCGCGGGGACGGCACCTGGGACGATCCGACGACGGCCGCTGACGACGGCTGGAGCAACAACGACGCGTTCGCCCTGCTCGCCCTGCGAGCCGCCGGGTACCCGGTGGACGACGCCGCGGTGGCCTCGACCGTGGCAGCCCTCGTCGCCACGCAGCACGCCGACGGCGGGTTCGCGATGCACGGCGAGCCCAACAGCCTCGTCGACGACACGGCCATGATCACGACGGCGCTGCTCTCGGTCCTCCCGCCCTCGCACGACGCGCCGCGTCGCGCGCTCCTGA
>DATDQL010000418.1:0-4573 GCA_035292305.1 Thermoplasmatota archaeon | reverse complement strand
TCGCCGGCGCCCGACCGCTCGGCGAGCTCGAGCCCCTCGCGGGGCCGACCTTCCAGAAGCAGGCCGGCGTCGCGGCCGAGGTCGCGTCCGAGAACAAGGACCTCTACCATCAGATCCAGAAGCTCAACGCGCACACGCCGCGCGTCTACGCCGAGATCCGTCGGGCCGTCGACGAGCTCGAGAAGGCCCTCGACGACCCGGGGGCGTTCCGCGCATACATGGCCGCGTGCGAGCGCACCCTCGGCGCGGGCCGCGGGGCAGACACGCCTCAGGTCGAGAGCGAGAGGAGACGATCCCTATGAGGGTCATGAAGTTCGGCGGCACGAGCGTCGGCAGTGGCCAGATGCTCGTCCGCGTCGCCGACATCATCAAGGCGACGCCGGGCGAGAAGGTCGTCGTCGTGAGCGCGCTCGCCGGCGTGACGGACGCGCTCGTGGACGCGGTCGGCCGCATCCGCAAGGACGAGACCGCGATCGCGCCCTTCCTCGACGCTCTCCGCGACCGCCACGTCCAGGCGGCGTCCGACGCGCTCGCGGACGAGGCCGCCGTGGACGCCGTCTCGGCCGACATCGACGTGCTCATGCAGCGCCTCGAGCGGCTGCTCTACGGCATCGCCTACACGGAGGAGGTCACGGGCAAGAGCCGCGACGCCGTCGTCGTGTTCGGCGAACGCCTGAGCGCGCGCCTCCTCGCGGCGGTCCTCCGTCGCCGCGGCACGCCGGCGGAAGCGCTCGACGCGGAGGCGGCGGGCATCCTCACGGACGGCGTGTACGGCAACGCGACACCGGACATGGCGGCGACGGCCCGCGCGTTCGAGGGCACGATCGCGCCGAGGCTCAAGGCGGGGACGACGCCGGTCGTGACCGGTTTCTTCGGCGTGGACCGCGACGGCCACGTCACGACCTTCGGGCGCGGCGGCAGCGACTTCGCGGCGAGCATCGTCGCGGCCGCGCTTCGCGCCGAACGCCTCGAGGTCTGGAAGGACGTCGACGGTTTCATGACGGCCGACCCGCGCATCATCAAGGACGCCGTCACCGTGCAGGAGATGAGCTACGACGAGGCCGCGGAGCTCGCGTACGTCGGCGCGCGGGTGCTGCATCCGCGGACCGTCGAGCCCGTGAAACCCGCCGGCATCCCGATCTTCGTGCGCAACACGCAGAAGCCCGCGTTCGAAGGCACGAAGATCCACGCCTCGCCGCGCGAGACGCGGTTCGCACTCCGCAGCGCCGCGACGAAGGAGAAGCTCGCGATCCTCCGCTGCTACGGTCCCGGGATGGCGTACACGCCCGGCATCGGCGCTCGCGTCTTCACCGCGCTTGGCCAGGCGAAGGTCAACGTCTACAACATGGCCGCGAGCCAGGCGAGCTTCGCGCTCCTCGTGGACGACGACAACGTCGAGAAGGGGCTCAAGGCTCTCGAGCCGGTGAAGGAGGGCATCATCGAACGCATCGAGGGCCTGCGCGACATGACGCTCGTGTGCGTCGTCGGCCACGGCATCGGCGCGACGCACGGCACGGCGGGGCGCATCTTCAGCGCCGTCGGCGCGGCCGGCGTCAACATCGAGATGATCAGCGTCGGCGCGAGCGACATCGCGTTGAACTTCTGCATCCGGAGCTCGGACAAGGAGCGCGCCGTGCGCGCCATCCACGACGCGTTCCTGAGGTTCGGGGGGCCGAAATGACCGAGCGCAGCGGCCGTGCGACGGAGTGGCTGGAGGCCACGGAGTCGCACGAGCGAAGCGGGCCCCTGCGCGGTGTCTCGTCACGAGACACCGCGCGGCGAGCGAGGGACGAGCGAGGAGGGTACGGGAGATGATCGATGTGGCCATCCTCGGCGCGACCGGCATGGTCGGCCAGCGTTTCGTGAGCCTGCTCGACGGTCACCCGTGGTTCCGAGTGAAGGAGCTCGTCGCGAGCGAGCGCAGCGCAGGGAAGACGTACGGCGAGGCCGCGCGGTGGGTCCTGGACGCGCCGATACCGGCCTGGGCGCGCGACATGCCCGTGCGCAGGTCGTCGGACGACCTCGACGCGGACGTCTGCTTCAGCGCGATCCCCGGGGACATCGCCGGCGAGGTCGAGACGACGCTCGCGAAGCGCGGGCACAAGGTGTTCTCGAACGCGCGGGCGCACCGATGGGACGCGGACGTGCCGCTCCTCGTGCCCGAGGTCAACGCGGACCACGCGCAGCTCGTGCGCCGGCAGGGCAAGGACGGTTTCATCGTCACGAACGGCAACTGCAGCACCATCGTCCTCGTCATGACCCTGAAGCCGCTCGTGGATGCGTTCGGGGTCGACCGCGTCGGCGTCACGACCTTCCAGGCGGTCTCCGGCGCCGGCTACCCCGGGGTGGCGAGCCTCGACATCCTCGGCAACGTCGTCCCCTTCATCGGCGGCGAGGAGGGCAAGGTCGAGAGCGAGCCTCTGAAGATGCTAGGCCGGCTGGACGCCCGAGGGGTCCATCCGGCCGACATCCTCGTGAGCGCGACGTGTGTGCGCGTGCCCGTGACCGAGGCGCACAGCATGGCCGTGAGCGTCGGGCTCGGACGGGCCGCGACGCCGCAGGAGGTCGCCGAGGCCCTGCGCGACTTCCGCGGTCGACCGCAGGAGCTCAAGCTCCCGAGCGCGCCCGAGCGGCCGGTCCACGTCTTCGAGCAGGAGGACCGCCCACAGCCGCGCAGGGACTGGTCGCTCGAGCGCGCCATGGCCGTGTCCGTCGGCCGCATCCGCAAGGACCCGCTCTTCACGGTGAAGTACTTCGCGAGCGGGAGCAACACGGTGCGCGGCGCGGCCGGCAGCAACGTGCTCGGCGCGGAGCTGCTGAAGGCGGAAGGGCTGCTTTAGTGCCGCTTATATGGGGACGGCGCGTTCGGCGCGCGTGGAAGGCGACGAGGGGCGCGTCCCGGGCCACCCACGGGGTCCGCCCGTCACCATCTTTCTCGACGGGAAACCCGTCCGCGCGTACGAGGGCGAGACCGTCGGCGCCGCGCTGCATGCGTCGGGTGTCGCGGCGCTCTCGCGCTCGATCAAGTACCACCGGCCCCGGGGGCTCTTCTGCTGCCGCGGCGAGTGCGCCGGGTGCCTCATGCGCGTCGACGGGAAGCCGAACCTGCGGACCTGCATGGTACCCGTCGCCGAAGGCCAACGCGTCGAGTCGCAGAACGCGTTCCCGAGCGCGCGGCGCGACCTTCTCGCCGTCGTGGACAAGGTGTACCGGAAGGACTTCGACTACCACGCCAAGTTCACGCGCCCGCGCTTCCTCGTCCCCGCGTACCACTGGGTCATCCGCCGTATGGCCGGGTTCGGCCGCGTCCCGGACACGCCGCGGCGGCAACCGCGCACGCGCCCAATCCGCATCTTGCGCCCCGAATGCGTCGTCGTCGGCGCCGGCGCCGCCGGCCTCGCGGCGGCGGCAGGCGTCGCCTCCGCGGGCCGTCGGGTGCTCGTGGTCGAGACGGCGGCCCTCGCCGGAGGCGCGCTCCTCGACCACCGAGGGCCGCTCGACGGCGTCGCGTCGGGCCCCGCGCTCGCGGACCGCCTCGAGGGCGAGGTCCGGAAAGGCGGCGGCGACCTGCGCGTGGCGACGCCGGCCGTCGGGCGCTACCCCGACGGCGTGCTGACCGCGCTCGCTCCCGACGGCCTTCTCGAGGTGCACGCGCGTGCGCTCGTCGTCGCGACGGGCAGCCACGACGTCCCGCCGCTCTTCCCCGGCAACGACCTCCCGGGCGTGCTCAGCGCGCGCGGCGCCCTTACGCTCCTGCGCCGCGACGGCGTCCTCCCGGGACGCCGCGCGGTCGTTCTCGGAGAGGGTGCGGAGGCCGCGCTCGCGGAGGCCGCGCTCCGGGACGCGGGCGTCGAGGTCGCCGCCGTCGTCGCGCGCGCCGCGGCCGCCGAAGGCTCCACCCGCGTGCAGGCCGTGCGTCTCCCGGACGGCGCCCGCGTCGCGTGCGACACGCTCGTCGCCGCATCAGGCCGCGCGCCCCGCCCCGAGATCGTGCAGCAGACGGGGTGCGCCCTCCGGTGGGATGCGGCCGCGGGCGCGCTCGTGCCCGTGGTCGACGAGGACGGCGCGAGCTCAGTGGCCGGCGTCTGGGTCTGCGGCGACGCGGCGCGGCCGAAGCCGGTCGCGGAGAACGTCGCCGAAGGTCGGCGTTGCGGACGCGCCGTTGCGCGGGTGCTCGGGGGCGGAGCATGACGACGCCCAAGTGCATGGTGTGCACGTGCGAGGACGTCACGGACACGGAGCTGCGCGAGGCGATCGGCAAGGGGTACGCGGACCTCGAATCGCTCAAGCGCTACACGGGATTCGCGACGGGTCCTTGCCAAGGGAAGGCCTGCGTCGTCCTCGCGCGCCGCATCCTCGCGGAAGCGACGGGCGCCGACGAGGCCGCGCTCGGGGCCATCACGTACCGGCCGCCGGTCGTGCCGGTGCCGCTTGGCGATCTCGCGGGCGAGGAGGTCGACGAGCGTTGAGCGGTTCCAGGCGACTGGCTGAGGTGCAGGACCGGAATGACCTCTTCGAAGAGACCAAGAGACCAAGAGGCCTTGGCTCGAAAGCCCGAAGCCTCGAGGGGGCG
>DATDQL010000417.1:0-5440 GCA_035292305.1 Thermoplasmatota archaeon | reverse complement strand
GCGAAGCTCACGCCGGGACCGTGCCTCGACCTCGGCGCGGGGGGCGGGCGCACGCACCGTGGCATCGTGGCATCCCGTGGGGTCGGACCGGTACGGGTCACGCGCGAGAATATCGCGCGCGAAACTCGCTTTCCATTCGCGCGCGGCGAGGGTTCCGCGCCCGTCGTGGCGGTGGACTGGGTCCGCGCCTCCGTCGCCGACCTGCCCGCGCCGGTCGTCGCCGACGTCGCGGCGCTTCCGTTCCGCGACGCCGCGTTCGCCGCGGCCGTCGCCGTGCACGCGTTCGGCCACCTCGGGGATGCCTCGCTCGCGCGTGCCGCGGCCGAGGCCTCGCGCGTGCTCGCGCCAGGCGCGCGGCTCCTCGTCGTCGAGTTCGCCCCGGGCGACCTGCGCGCCGGGATCGGGACCGAGGCCGCGGGCGGGCGCGTGCGGGAGGGCGTGTTCACGCGGTACGCGGACGCTGACGTGGTCGCGGCGTGGTTCCCGGCCCTCGTCCCCTTGGAGCGCGCGAGCGTCGAGCGGGCTACCCCCTACGGCGCGCGGCGGCGGACGTTCGCCCTGTTTGGGAAGTCTTAAGGGAGCCGCGGAAGGTCGCGCGTCCATGGCCCTCCCCCGAGCCTGGAGCCTGCCCGTCCTCGCCGTCCTCGTCGCGACCTCGTGGACCGCGCTTGGCGTGTCGAGCCCGAGCGTGGACGAGGGCGACTTCTGGACGTACTCGATCCCGATCGGCGAGACGCCCGCGGTCTCGAAGTCCATCGTCAAGGACATCCGCGACGACAAGGTCGTCATCGAGTCGAACGTCTGGGTCAACCAGAGCACGACCACGCCGGTCGGTCCGATCACGACCTCGACGCGCACGTTCACGAACCAGACGTTGCGCGAGCACGACGGCGCCGTCATCTCCGTGATCACCCGGACGGAGTCGTCCTCCGGCGGCATCGGAGCGAGCGGCCCACAGACCGTCACGACGACGATCACGTACGAGCCGCCGTGCGTCGTCACGAGGTTCCCGTTCAACACGGTCGGCGCGACGTGGAGCGTCAACTGTCCGTTCACGTGGGAGTCCTCGGCGCTCGGCGGCCAGTCGCGCCAGGGCACGCTCAAGGCCGACTACGAGGTCAAGGCCCACGAGTCCGTCACGGTGCCCGCGGGCACGTTCACGGCGTACAAGATCGTGAACGTGACCGGCGGCAAGGACAACGGAGCGTCGTGGTGGGCGCCCGCGGCCTGCGCGACGATCAAGGGGACCGACGCGTCCGGCAAGACCGCCATCGAACTGACGTCGTTCGAGTGCGACGAGCCCGGCACGGACGACTTCATGGAGACCGCGCCCCCGGAGGAGGAGCCCCCGGCAGAGGAGGAGCAGCCTCCGGCCGAAGAGGAAGAGCCGCCCGCCGAGGAAGAGGAGCAGGAGCCGCCCGTCGAGGAGCCATCGGACGACGGCGGCATCCCGGCGCCTGGCGCGATCGCGGCGCTCGCGGCGGTCGGCGCGGCCGCGGTCGTCGCATCGAGGCGGCGTTAGGCGATCAGCCCCCCGCCAGCTCCGAACGGAGGCAACGGAGGACCATGAGGAACGGGGTCTCCGTTCCTCCCCCGCCTCCGTCTCCTCCGTTGTTTCCTGGCGGGGGGCTACGGAACGTCGGCGCGAGAGACGCGTCGCCCGGCGCGACCGCGGAGCGCGGGCCCCCGCAGGGCGAATCGCTTAAGTCGCCGCGGCGGCTTGGCTCGCGCGTGACGACCCGAGCGAAGACGCCGACGGAAGGCACCGCCTCGACGGGCCGCCGCATCCGCGTGCTCGTCGCGAAGCCCGGCCTCGACGGTCATGATCGCGGCGCGAAAGTGATCGCGCGCGCGCTGCGTGACGCGGGCATGGAGGTCATCTACACGGGCCTGCGGCAGACGCCGGAGCAGGTCAAGGCCGCCGCCGTGCAGGAGGACGCCGACGTCGTCGCGCTGTCGCTGCTCTCGGGCGCGCACATGACGCTCGTGCCCAAGGTCGTCGAGCTCCTGCACGCCGACGGCGTGACCGACGTCATGGTCCTCGCGGGCGGCATCATCCCTCCGGACGACGCTGCGGATCTCAAGAAGCGCGGCGTGGCTGAAGTGTACGGACCGGGCACGCCGACTGAGACGATCGTGGAGTTCATCCGGAAGAACGTCAGGACGCGCTGAACGCCGGGACGTCGACCCAGAGCACGAACGTCGGGTCCTCGCGCGGGCAGAAGAGCGGCGGTGGGCAGCGCGTGCCCGCGTGCGCGTCGGGGCCGAACGCGAACGTCCACGTGCCGGGTTCGCCGCGCCAGACGAGGCCCGCGTGGAGGTTGCCGTTCGGGGAGACGATCCGCGGCGGACCGTCGCGGTATCCTGCGTACCCGTAGAACCCGCGAGTCGCCTCGACCTGATCGACGTACGCGCCGTGCACCCACGCACGCGTGCCGTCGGCGCGCTCGACATCGGCGCCGGCCGCGGCCTTGTCGAACGGTCGGAAGAATCCCGACGTCCCCGACTCGGTCGGGACGAGGCCGATCGTCCGGTTCGCGGCCACGACGACGGCCGCGGCTCCGTCGGCGGGCGCGGTCGCGAGGAGGAGCCGGTACTCCCCCGGGGGCACGACGAACCCAGTCTCGTACGGGCAGCAGATCGGGCCCCCGGTACGTTCCTCGGTCCTCCAGCCCGCGGCGTGGACGATCGTCGCGTCCCCGCGCGGCTCATGGTAGGCGAACGCCGCCCACGAGACGAACGGGCGATCGACGGTCTCGATCATGCCGAGGACGGGTAGGACGGGCTGGTCCGAGACCACCCCGTCGTATCGCGCGTACGCCGAGACGACGGTCGTGGCGAAGACGTTCATTCGGTAGGCACGGTATGCGCCCGGCGCGACCGTCTCCGCTTGGTAAAACGCCTCGGCGACCGCGGGGGCGGCGAGGACGAGCGCGACCGAACACGCCACGAAGCGCAGATACACGCCCAGTGAGACCTGTCGTCGCCCATCACCCTTTCCGCCCGACAGTCTCCGGGAAAGCTTCATGGCCGCGCCTCGTTGCGGGGTGCGTGTCGCTCGCCGCGCGCATCGCCTCCGGGGATCGCATCGCCGCGGCGCGCCTCATCTCCTGGGCCGAGGACGGGGATCCTCGCGCGCGCGAGGAGTTGATCGCGCTCCACCCGCGCACGGGCCGCGCGCACGTCGTCGGCATCACCGGCCCGCCGGGCAGCGGCAAGAGCTCCCTCGTCGACCGCCTCATCGAGCACCACCGCGCGGAGGGCCGCACCGTCGGAGTCGTCGCGGTCGACCCGACGTCGCCGTTCACGGGCGGCGCGCTCCTCGGGGACCGCGTGCGCATGCAGGCGCGCGCGACGGATCCCGGCGTCTTCATCCGGAGCATGGCCACGCGGGGCGCGCTCGGCGGCCTGGCCCGCGCGACGCTCGACGCGGTCCGCGTCCTCGACGCGCTCGGGCTCGACGTCGTCCTCGTCGAGACGGTCGGCGTCGGCCAGGCCGAGATCGACGTCGCGCGTCTCGCGGACACCGTGGTCGTGGTCGCGGTGCCCGGCATGGGCGACGAGGTCCAGGCGATCAAGGCCGGGCTCATGGAGATCGGGGACGTGTTCGTCGTCAACAAGGGCGACCGGGAGGGCGCGGACCGCGCTGCGGCGGAGCTTCGGACGTGGGCCGAGATGGGCATGACGGCCGAGTGGATCCCGCCCGTGCTCGTGACGACCGCGACGACGGGCGAGGGCGTGAAGGAACTCGCGGACGCCGCCCTGCGGCACCGCGACGCGATGCGCGCATCCGGCGCGCACACGCAGCGCCGCCGCCGGCAGGCCGAGCACGAGCTGCACGTCCTGCTGCAGGGCGCCCTTGCCGCCGCGCTCGAGCGCGACCTCGCGGAGGAATTCCGGCGCGGCGTGGATGCGGTCGCGGAGCGGCGCGAGAGCGCGCACGAGACGGCCGAGTCGCTGCTTCGGGCTTGGCGCGGTCTTTGAACGAGGCCCCGGGGGAGGCCCTGGGCAACGGTTGGTCTAGAAAGCGCTTTACCCGAGCCGTCGATGGGCCGCCGATGCGCGTCCTCGCCGTCCTGCTTCTCGCCGCCCTCCCCGTCCTCGCGGGATGCGTATCGCCCCCCGCCGCCGAGGTGACGCCGGCGTCGACGCTGACCGGGACGGGCACCGCGACGGTCGGCGAGGACGGCGTGCTGCACCGCGCGGGCGGTGCGGTCGTTCCCGCAGCCCCCGATGTCGTGCGCGCCGTCGGCGCGCAGTTCTTCCTCGGCGCGCCATCGAGCGAGCCGACGATCGGCGTCGACCCGGACGGCGTCGTGTTCATGACGGGGTTCGCCCCGGGCGCGGCCATCCGCACGCCGACGGTGTTCCGCTCCGCCGACCAAGGGATGACGTGGGAAAGCGTCGGCGCGCCGGCCCACGTCGCGACGCTCGACCCGTACGTCTATGTCGATCCGGCGACCGGGCGCGTCTTCCAGGACGACATCCTCCCGCTCGGTTGCGGAACGATCAGCTTCAGCGACGACAAGGGCGAGACGTGGACCACGAACCCGCTCGGGTGCGGCAACCCCCAGGTGAACGACCACCAGACGCTCGTCGCCGCGAAGCCGCGCCGCCTCGCCACCCTCGGCTACGAGAACGTGATCTACCGCTGCGTCAACAACGTCGCGTACCCCGCGTGCGCGGTCTCGCTCAACGGCGGAGTGTCGTTCCTGCCGCAGCGCCCCATCGTCGAGGAACTGGGCATCGACCCGGGGTACAGCGGCGCCCTCGGTCCGCTCTGCAGTTCGCTCACGGGGCATCTCGAGGCCGCGCCCGACGGCACGGTCTACCTCCCGATGTCCGACTGCACCGTCGCCACGAGCCCGCCCATCGTCGCGATCACGCAGGACGACGGCCTCACGTGGACGGTCTCCACGATCTCGGAGGACTTCCCCAGCGACGAGCACGACGTCGGCATCGCGGTCGACGAGGCCGGGAACGTGTTCGCGCTCTGGGCAAGCGAGGGTCGCCTCATGCTCGCACGGAGCACCGACGTCGGCGCGACATGGACGCCGGCCATCGACGTGACGGCCCCGGGCGTCACCGGCGTCGCCTTCACCGCGATCGCGGCGGGGGCCGAAGGCCGCATCGCGTTCGCGTACGTCGGGACGAACGTGACCGACGGCTACGAGGGAAAGGAAGAGGCGGACGATTGGGAGGACGCGACGTGGAACGCGTACATCGGCGTGATCACGGACGCGCTCGTCGACGACCCCATCGTGCAGACCTCCACGGCGAACGACCCGGCGGACCCCGTCGCGCGCGGCGTGTGCGGACGCACGCGCTGCCGCGGGATGACGGACTTCATCGAGATCGTCGTCGACGCGGCGGGCCGCCCGTGGGCGTCGTTCGTCGACGTGTGCGAGGACGCTTGCGAGGACGAGCCGATGAAGGGCGG
>DATDQL010000416.1:0-3309 GCA_035292305.1 Thermoplasmatota archaeon | reverse complement strand
CCGCGCGCGCCGAGCGACGTCGCGGATCGTCGGCGCGAAAAGAGCAGGAGGTGAGATTCGAACTCACGTAAAACCAGATCTGCAGTCTGGCGCCTAACCGCTTGGCTACTCCTGCGCGGTGGCGCGGGAAGCGAGTGTTCCTATTTCACCTTTCCGCGCGAGGTTTCGACAGCGTCGGTCGGGCGCAAGGGTGATGAGCGGGAGGTCACGTTCCCGCAGCGCCAGCCCCGTGGTGTAGAGGCCTATCATGCGGGACTTTGGATCCTGCGACCTTGGTTCGAATCCAAGCGGGGCTATTCCGCGACGACCTTGTAGATGCCGCCGCCGTGGTCGACGACGTAGACCTCTCCCTCCTGGTCTTCGCCGAAGCTGCTGACGCGCATGCCGGTGTCGAGGAGGTCGCGTGTCGTCCACGCGCCGTCGTTCGCGGCGAGCCCGCGGAGCGTGCCGCTGCAGTAGTCACTGTAGAGGTACGTGCCGACGAGGCTCGGGCTTCGGGCGCCGCGGTACACGTACCCGCCGGTGATGGAGCAGTCGCCGCCGTCGCGGCCGTGCTCGGCGACGGGGAAGACCGGCTCGCCGTCCGTCGCGCCCGGCCTGAACCGGCGCGAGCCTTCCCACACGTTCCATCCGTAGTTCTCGCCCCCGGTCGAGTCGCGGGGCTGGAAGTCGATCTCTTCGACGGCGTTCTGGCCGACGTCGCCGATGTAGAGGTCGCCGGTGGCGCGGTCGAAGCTGTACCGCCAAGGGTTGCGGAGTCCGAGCGCCCAGATCTCGGGGCGCGCGTCGGGGTCGTCGAGGAGCGGGTTGTCGCGCGGGATCGAGTACGTCTCTCCGCGGACGTCGAGGCGGAGCATCTTGCCGAGGACGTCCTCGCGGTCCTGCGCGCGGTTCGCGGGGTCGCCGGCGGAGCCACCGTCGCCGAGCCCCACGTACAGGTGACCGTCGGGGCCGAAGATCGTGAGGCCTCCGTTGTGGTTGGAGAACGGTTGGTCGACCTCGAGGACGACGCGGCGGGTCGTGGTGTCGGCGCGGTCGGGATCCTCCGCATCCGCGAGGTAGCGTGCGAGGACCGTGTCGCCGGAGGGATCCGTGTAGTCCACGAAGACGCGGCGCGTCACGGCGAAGTCGGGGTCGAAGGCGAGCGAGAGGAGGCCTTGCTCGCCGCCGCCGCTCACGTCGTCGCGGAGGTCCAGGAACGGTTTCGGGAGAAGAGCCCCTCCGCGCGCGACGCGGACGAGCCCGCCCTGCTCGACGACGAACATGCGGCCGCTGCTGTCGGGCGGGAACACGACTTGCACAGGGCGGTCGAGGCCGTCGAGGACCTTGTCGAGGCGCGCGTCGCCGACCTCGGCCGTCGGCTCGGGGAGGTCGAGGGGCGGCCCGGGCGGCGAACTCGGCGGGGCGCCGAGGCACCCGGCCGCGAGGGCGCTCCCGAGGACCAGGCTCGCGAGGATGGCGCGCATCTCAGGCGAGTTTCGCTACGCGTTCCTGCCACTCGCGCAGCCGCGCGAACTCCTTCGGGATCTCGTTCCCTGTCTTCCAGAGCGGAGAGAACGAACCCCAGAGGGCTGCGTCCGCGAGCGACGGAGCGTCTCCGAGCAGGTAGCTGTTCGCGCCGAGGAGGTCCTCGGACAGGCGCGCTACGTGCCTCACGCCCTCGAGGAACTCGGGTTTGCGCGCGGCCATGGCCTCGAGCGGGCCGCGCCTGCGTTCCTGCATCTCGACGAACACCCAGCGCTCGATCGGGTCCCGGAACGTCGGGACGGCGTCGGCGACGACGTACTTCCACACGGCCTCCTCGACGACCTGGTGCGCCCAGTCCTCGACGAGACGGGCGCGCCCGCGCGTGCCTGCGGGGTAGAGCGACGGCTGCGGCCGCTCCTTCTCCAGGAAGTCGGGAATGTCGTACCACGCGACTCCCTTGCCCGGCGCGGTCTCGAGCCACGGCACGTAGTCCTGGCCGGAGGCCGCGAGGAGCTTCGTCGGGTCGTGGTACGGGACGTAGACGGGCTCGTACGGGATACGCTTGAGGTCGAGCATCTTCTGGGCGGCGACGACGAAGTGGCTGATGTCGCGACCGTAGAGGCGCCAGGCGGCCATGCGGGGCGACCGCCCTCGGGCTTGAGAAGGTTTCCCCGCACCGGAAGGACGAACGTCGCGCCGATGCCCATATGGTTCGGTCCCGCCGATGGCGGCGCGATGGCGCTGTGGCGCGTCGTGTTCGAGTCCGACGGGGGCGTGTGCGAGACGCAGCTCCTCGCGGCCGGCAACCGCGCTGCGGCCCTCGAGCGCGCGGGGCGGTTCGCGGCCGCCCGCGGGATCCGGCTGGTCGAAGGCCCCGACGTCGTCGACCCCGTGAAAGGGACCCTCTGATCACCGACGCAGGACCTGCTCCAGCGCGTCGAGCGCCTCGAGCTGCGAGCGGAACGTCAAGCGCCTCCGCGCCTCGTCGACCGTCACCCACGCCGCCTGCGTGTGCTCGACAGACAGCGTCGGGAGCTCTGCGTCGGGCACCTCGACGCCGAACGCGTGCTCCTCGAAGCGCACACGGTCGCCGTCAAGGTCCTGGTCGAAGCGAGCGACGGAGCCGACATCGAGGATGCGCCCCGACAGCCCCGTCTCCTCCGCGACCTCGCGGGCCGCCGCGGCCGCGAGGCTCGAGTCATTCGCCTCGACGTGACCCGTCACCGGATGCCACCCGCCGCGCATGTGACCGGGCGCGCGGTGGAGCAGGAGGACCTTCGCGGGCGGCCCTCGGGTGAAGATGAACGCGCAGACCTTGCGGCGCACGCGCGGGCAACGCGCGCCCGAGGCTTGACCGTGACGGGCGTCCCCGGCGCCCGGGCGATCGAGCCGACGCGCCGTCCGGAGGTCGCTGCGATCCCGGGAGAAACGAGAAGGGGGCGCGCGGCGACGGACACGGCGCATGACGGCGCGCAACAAACGCTCGCGAAGGGCGCAAGAGGCGAACGAGGCGGACGAGCGCACCGACGGACCTCCACGAGCGCAGCAGAAGGAAGCGCGCGACGAACGCTCGCATCCGGCGCTTGCCGAGCCGCTGCGCCCCGCCGCGACGGACGACCACCTCGCCGGCGAACGCCGCTTCGGCGCGCTTCGCGCCCTCGCGTTCTCCACGGCTCGTCCGCCCGCGCTTCGCTCGTACGCGTCGGGCGCGGCGACCCCGATGACCCTGCCAAGAGCCTATCCCGAAACGGGGGTGCCGTTTTGGCCGGTTCGGGCGAGGCGGATGCGAGGAGGACGCCGCGACGGCGTGCCGGAGGCACGCCGAGCGGCGAGCGCGAGCGC
>DATDQL010000415.1:0-9629 GCA_035292305.1 Thermoplasmatota archaeon | reverse complement strand
CGCCGTTTCTGGAGCGACCGTCGGTGCGGTATGAACGCCTACGCGCCGCGGAGGCTCCGGCCGGGGGTCCGCGCCCGTCCTTCTAGGATCGGTTCCCACGAGGACACGGAGCCGCACGTGATGCAACCCATCGCAGCGCGGCGCGTGCGGGCTGGTTGGACGATGACGGCGTCCGAGCCGCACCAGGAGCAGCGCAGGGCCATCGATCCCGGCTCGTCCGGACGGTGCAAGTCGGTTGCGCCTCCGCAGTCCGGAGGAGTGCGACCGGTGCTTCGCGTCGAGCGCGTCTCGTATTTGAACCCCGATGGAACAAGCACCGACCGGAACGCGCTTGCGACGCATTCGCGTTCTGGAGCGCGGGATGCACATGCCAGACATCGCAACGCGAGTCTTCCGGGTCCGCCCGTTCGGGATCGAGGACCGAGCCTCCGCGATGGACCGTCTCGGAGACGGGGAACGCCGCGCCTTGCGCGAGGACACGGCGTTCGGGCTCGTCGACAGACGCAAGTTGCGCTGGAACTGACGAGGCCCGCGCGCTCCCCGCCGACGCTCGGCGCCGCGGTGGAGAACCGGCGTTCCATACCGTCCATAAGGCGCGAGGCGCCCGGCCGGCTCCGGGACGCCGCCCCAGCGGCGTCCCAACGAGTCAGAACCCGGCCCGTTCGGGCCGCTCTTCCCCCCGGCTCACATCGCGACGTTCTTGAGCCGGAGCTTCTCCGTGAGCCAGCTCGCCCGAGGTCCGCGGATGCGGCCGTTCTCCAGGAGCCATCGGACGCGCGACTTGTCGGCGGTGAGCCACACGCCGTTCGCGACCGCGCGGCCGCGCAGGCGCGTCCCGCCGCGGCTGCGGAAAGCGAGGTCCTCGTCCTCGGCCCAGAACCATCCATGGGCCTCCCGACCGCGACGCTCCGTCCGCGCCGAATGCCAGTGCGCGCGCTTCACGGGCTCGTTGGATCGGTGGGTCTTGGGCAAGAAGTCTCCTCGGGCCCCCCGTGGTCGGTCCTTGGTCTTGGTGCTTCCGCCTCGCCCATCGCGACCCGACGCTGGGTTCAAATGCCCCGTGCCGGATGGGCGACGGCCATGGGTCGCGCCCGCATCTCCCCCGTCCTCCGGGTCGGCAGCGTGGAGAAGTCCCTGGAGTTCTATCGCGCCCTCGGGTTCCGGACCGGCGTCGCCCACCTCGGCACGCGGCAGTTCGCCTGCGTCGAGATGCCGGAAGCGCGTTTCCTTCTGGAGCCGCGCGCGGCCGGGGACCCCTCGATCGGAGGGACGTTCCACGTGGCCACGCAGGATCCGGCCGCGCTCTGGCGCGCGGCGCAGAAGATGGGCGCCGGCGTCGAGGAGGACGGCGGGCTCTTCCGCATCGAGGACCCCGACGGGAACACGCTGCTCGTGAGCCGCGAGCGGCGACGCGCGCGGCCGCGGCCGCGGCGCGCGGTGAAGCGGAAGCGGCGGCGGCGCTGAGTCCCGAGGCGGTCTGCGGCGGCAGTCTCTGACGGGACCACCAAGGCACCAAGGACACCAAGGCTCCGGAGGATCGGTCCGTCTGCGGCGGGCGGGAAGGGAGGGGTCCCAGGCTCCTTGGTGTCTCGGTCGGTAGTTGGCCACGCCGTCGGTTGCGAGGCAAGGCTTCCGTCGAAGACCGGAAGACCGAAAGACCAACCTTCCAAGCCGTGGGTCTTCCGGTCTTTCGGTCTTCGAGGAATGCCTGGCGACGCATCCTCCGGGCACGATGTCGTCCGGCGCCACGAAACGGATGGCCAAGTGCCGTCGGTGCCTTGGTGGTTGACGTGGCGCGCGCGGTGAAGCGACTACCGCCGCCGCACTTCCACGAACAGGTTGTCCGGCAGCACGTTCGCCGGGAACCGCACGTCGCGACGCACCGCAAGACGCTCGCCCCAGAGCCGCACGACCTCGAGACCGGCAAGTTCGAGGTCGGCACGCAGCTCCGGGCGGCTGTAGAAGTGGTAGTATCGCGGGACGAACGTGCCGCCCGAACGCCACGGCACGATCGCGTCGCCGAACGAGCCGTGCGCGTCGCCGAGAGCGTAGTGCGGGAACTCCGCGACGAAGTGGCGGATCCACCCGTGACGCCAACGAGCCCAGACCGTGACGAGCGCGGGCGCGCCCGGACGCAGGACGCGCGCCATCTCCGCGAGCGCGGTGATGCGGCGGTGGCGGCCCGGGATGTTGTGGAGCGCCGCGACGAAGAGGGCGCCGTCGAAGGTGGCCGCGCGGAACGGGAGATGGGCCGCCTCCGCGCGGACGGACTCGAGGCCCCGGACGATGCGCGCCTCGCGCGCGAAGGCCCGGGCGAAGTCCGTGGCGACGACCCGATGCCCGCCCTCCGCGAGCGGCGCGCCGTGGCGGCCGTTGCCGGCTGCGAGGTCGATGACGCGGCCGTGCGGGGCGAGGGCGTGCTCGGCCCACCGCATGACCGCGGGCCACGGCCGAGGCCGGGCGCGGGAGAAGCTCGGCGCCGCCTCCTCCCATTGCGTGAGCGTCTCGTGGACCTCGGGCACCGACCTCGGCAAGGGGAACGGGCTTAAGATGCTCACGGCTCGTTCCCGCCACCCTATTATAGAGAGGCCGGGCTAGCGAAGCCATGGAGCCGAGGCCTGTCGCGCGCCGCGAGGTGAAGATCCTCGGCGCCCCGATGGACCTCGGCGCGAACCGGCGCGGCACGGACATGGGGCCCTCGGCGCTGCGCGTCGCGCGGCTCCAGTCCAAGCTCGAGAAGCTCGGCCACAGCGTCGAGGACCTCGGGAACGTCTTCTCCCCGACCGTCGAGACGAAGGTCGCGAAGCACCCCGGCCTCTATTACCTCGACGAGATCGTCCAGGTCTGCGAGACGATCGCGCGGCGCGTCGAGAAGGTCGCCGCGTCCGGTCAGTTCCCGCTCGTGCTCGGCGGCGACCACTCCTGCGCCCTGGGCACCGTCGGCGGGCTCGTGCGCGCGGGCGGACGCGTCGGCGTCGTCTGGGTCGACGCGCACACGGACTTCAACACGACGGAGACGACCGAGACGGGCAACATCCACGGCATGCCGCTCGCCTCGCTCTGCGGCATCGGCGACCCGCGGCTCGTCGACATCGCGGGGCCGGGCGCGAAGCTCCGCCCCGACGACGTGTCCCTCGTCGGCATCCGCGACGTCGACCGCGAGGAGGCGCGGCTCCTGAAGAAAGCAGGCGTCGGCGTCTGGACGATGCGCGACATCGACGAGCGTGGCATGAAGCGCGTGATGGCGGAGGCCATCGACCGGGCGACCGCGAACGCGGACCGGCTCCACATCTCGCTCGACGTGGACAGCATCGACCCGGCGCACGCCCCCGGCGTCGGCACCGCCGTGCCCGGGGGGCTGTCGTTTCGCGAGGCGCACCTTGGGATGGAGCTCGTCGCGGAATCGCCGAAGTTCGGCTCGATGGAGGTCGTCGAGGTCAACCCGCTCCTCGACGAGAAGAACCGCACCGCGGAGCTCGCGACCGACCTCGTCGCGAGCGCTCTCGGGAAGCGGATCCTCTGGGACAGTTGAGATTCGCGATCATGAGCAGCCGGCACCGTGGCTTCGACGCCACCGGGTCACCCTTCAAATACTCCCGGTCCGACTCGACCGGGATGCGCCGAGGGCCCGTCTCGCGAGCCGGCATCCTGATCGCGGCGAGCGTCCTCGTCCTGGTCCTCGCGGGCTCCGCGAGCGCGTACCACGGGAAGCCCGGTCGCGCCGGTATCGTCGCGGAGGGCCCGGTGCGGCTCGACGGCGACCTCGTGGCGCGCGCGCAGCCCGCCTCCGTCCTGTACCTCGGCGACGGCGACCTGCGCCTCACCCTCCTCGAAGGCGAGGCCCGCGCGACGCTCACCGAGGTGCGAACGCGCGCCGGCCCCCTCGCCTTGCTGCCCCCGCCGGACCCGACCACGTCCACGCTCGAAGGTCGATCGCTCGACCTCGCCTCCCGCGGCCCCGCGGCGAACGTCCTCGTCTTCACGCACGGCGGGCTCGCGGAGTTCAGCTACGCGGCGTCGGAGGGCACGCTCGCGCGCGCCGACGCCGGGCTCGTGGCCCCCACGCGCGCGGCGCTCGATGCGGGGCTCGCCGACGCGCAGAGTCGCGGCGCACGGTTCGCGCACGAGAGCGGGACCGCCGAAGCCGCGCTGTTCTCGTCCGGGGGCACGCTCGAGGCGCTCGGCGACTTCAGTCTCTTCGCGTACGACGCGACGCTCCTCCTCGACGGCGAGCCCGTGCGGACCGGCTCTTGGATCGACGAGGCGTCCGGCGAGCGCGTCGTACGGTACGTCGTCGTCGACGTGACCGACGCCCAGATGCTCGTCCACGACGCCGGCTCCCTCTCCTCGTTCCGGTCCCGACTCGTCGAAGTCGAGCTTAACGGCACTGCATCGTTCGCAGCTGCGCGTGGTTCGGCCGCCGTAGACTCGGCGGACCCGAACCTCGCCGGCGACGTCGCAACGCTGACGGGGGTCATGACGGTCGCGGCGCAGCCGACGGACCGGGGCCTCCGCCTCGACGCGCAGGGCGACTTCGTCGCGGCCACGTTCGGAGGCGTCGCGTCCTCGTTCCTCCGTCCGGCAGCGACCCTCGGCGCCGCAGCCGCGCTCGTCGCGGTCGCGGTCCTGCTCTGGCCGGCCGTGAAGACGAGCGGCGCCGCCGCGCTCTACGCGCGCTTCGCGGGCCCGGAAGTGCTCGACCACGCCGCACGCGACCGCGCGCTCGCGCTCGTCCGCGCGAGCCCGGGGGCGAACGTCCGCGACGTCGCGACGGGCCTCGGGATATCGTGGTCCACCGCAGCGTACCACCTCGAGGTCCTGTCGCGGGAAGGGTTTCTCGTGCGCCACCAGACCGGGCGTCACCGTCGCTACTTCGTCGTCGACGACCAGGCGGACCGCGACGCCGCCTCGCTCCTCCATGACCCGACGGCACATCGCCTCCACGACCTCGTCCGCGACGGCCCGGGCCGCACCCAGAAGGAGCTCGCGGCCCTCGCGGGCATCAGCGCGTCGACGGCGAGCTGGCAGTTGCGCCGCCTCGTCGCTGCAGGCGTGCTCGCGGAGCAGCGGTCGTGGCGGCGCGTCGCGTACCGCGTCGTCGACGCGTGAGAGAAGGCTCCGTTCCTCCGTTACTCCGTTCCTCCGGGTGAATCTGGCGGGTGACAACGGAACGTCTGCGGCCCGCTCGAAGGACGTTGGAGACCCGCCAGGATCACCGGGAGGAACGGAGTAACGGAGGAACGGAGAGGTGGGACTCCATCACTTTGGAGAGCCCTCTTCCTCGAGCCGCGCCGCGACGGCCTCCGCAAGCGCGCGGAACGCGACCGCCGCTGGCGAACCGCCGCCCTTCCACACGAACGGCATGCCTTCTTCGCCGCTTTCGACGACCGCGGGCTCGAGCGGCACGCTCGCGAGCAGCGGGACCTTGAACTCGTCCGCGATCGCCGCGCCGCCCCCGCGGCTGAAGACGTCGGTCTCGTGGCGGCAGTGAGGACAGACGAACCCGGCCATGTTCTCGACGATGCCGAGCACAGGCAGGCCCATCGTCGCTGCGAAGCGCATGGACTTGCGGACGTCGAGGACCGAGACGGATTGAGGCGTCGTGACGACGACGACCCCGTCGGCGTCTTTCAGGAGCTGCGCGATGGACAGCGGCTCATCGCCCGTGCCAGGCGGCAGGTCGACGACGAGCACGTCGAGCTCGCCCCACGCGACCTGCCCGAGGAAGTCCTGGATCATCTTCATCTTGATCGGGCCGCGCCAGACGATGGCCTCCTTGCGGTCGTCGAGGAAGAACGCCGTCGACATCACGGACAGGTTCTCGCGGAGCTTGACGGGCTCGATCCGTCCCTCTGCGCTGCCCCGCGGGCGGCTTCCCTCGAGGTGCACCATGAGCGGCACGTTCGGGTTCGTGAGGTCGAGGTCGAGGAGCCCGACCTTCCACCCCTTCTCCGCGAACGCCGCGGCGAGGTTCACCGCGACCGTGCTCTTCCCGACGCCTCCCTTGCCGGACATCACGATGACCTGATGCCGGATCTTGCGGAGGTTCTCGGCGATCTGCATGCGCAACTTGAACTGGGCCGCGACCGCGTCGGCGCGCGCCTCCTGGACGGGCGCTGGAGGACCGCCTGCAGGGCGGACGGGGAGCGAAGGCACGGGCGCCGCTAGACTGGCTTCGTTCAAGAACGTATGGGTTAGCCGCCTACCACGCGAACGGCTTGTCCATCGGAGGCATGTTGAAGACGATCGTCTGCGTCCTCGTCATCTCCTCGATGCTCTGCCCGATGCCTTCGCGGCCGAGGCCGGAGCGCTTGTTGCCGCCGAACGGGAAGTGCCCGACGCCGTGCGCCGGCGCGCCGTTGATCGTGACCTCTCCGTCCTCGAGCCGCCGCGCGATGCCGAAGGCCTTGTTGATGTCGTTCGTGAAGACGCACGAGTCGAGCGCGTATTCGCTCTCGTTCGCCTCGAGGAGGATCGCTTCGATCGTCGCACGACGCATGATCGGGAGGAGGGGCCCGAAGCTCTCCTCGCGCGCGACGCGCATCTCCCGCGTCACGCCGTCGAGCACCGTGGCCGGATAGTGGCGCGAGTCGACCGGCGAGCCGCCGACGAGGACCTTCGCGCCCTTCGCGACCGCGTCCTCGACCAGGCCGTGGACGAAACGCACGGCGCCCTCGTCGATGAGCGGGCCGACCTGGGTCGCGGCCTCGCGCGGGTCCCCGACCTTGTACTTCGCGACCTCGGCGAGGAGCTTCGCGACGAACGCGTCCCCGACGTCCCCCTGCACGAAGATGCGATCGACCGCGTCGCAACGCTGACCGCTGAAGCGCAGCCCCCCGCGCGCGACCTCGCGCGCCGCGAGGTCGAGGTTCGCGTCGTCGAGGACGATCGCCGCACCCTTGCCGCCGAGCTCGAGGTTGAGCTTCTTCGTCGGGGCGAGGCTCGCGATCCGCTCGCCGACCTCGGTCGATCCCGTGAAGGTGATCATGTCGACCTTCGCGTGGGAGGCGAGCGCCTCACCGACGCTGCTCCCGCGGCCCGTGACGACCTGGAACGCGCCCTGAGGGAGACCGGCGACCTCGAGCAATCGCGCGAAGTGCAGGAGCGAGACCGGCGTCTGCGTCGCGGGCTTCGCGACGACCGTGTTGCCGGCCACGAGCGCGGGCGCGATCTTCGAGACCGCCGTGAACAGCGGGTAGTTGTAGGGGCAGATGGTCGCGACGACGCCGCGGGGCTCGCGGCGGACGATCGCGAACTTGCCCGCGGTGTCCTTGACCCAGTCCCCAGGGATGTAATCGCCGTGCAGGACGCGGGCCTCCTCGAGGGTGAGGCGGAGCCGCTCCCAGGACGCCTTGACCTCGCCCTTCGCGACGGACACCGGCTTGCCGGCCTCCTGCACGAGGAGCGCCGCGAGCTCGTCGGCGTGGTCCACCATGAGGTCGGCCGCCCGGTCCAGGATCCCGATGCGGTCGATCGCCGCGAGGTCGCGGATGCGGCGCTTCGACGCGATCGCGGTCTCGACGGCGGCCTCGACCTCCGCAGGGGTCAGGCGCGGGACGCGCGCGAAGACGGTGCCGTCCTGCGGGTCGCGGACATCGAGCGTCGCCCCGTCCTTCGCGTCGGACCATCCGCCGTGGACGAACGTGCGGTAGCGGACGGTCCCGTCGGCAAGCAGGCTGCGGACGGGAGTCAGGTCGAGATCCATGGGGACGCCGTCCCTCCGGCGACGTCCTCGTACTTTAGGCGTGCGCTTTCAGCCGCCGCGGGCGAGGCCGCGCGCGCAAACCGCCAGGTTCTTGTCGCGCCCGGGGGGTCGAGCGAGCATGCCCGCCGAGGTCGGAGCCATCTACGGCACCGTAGGGACCGTGGAGTTCCGCTTCATGGTCTCCGACCCCGGTCTTCAACGCATGGACTACGTGCGCGTGGATCACGGCACCGACGGCGCCGTGCTCGCGCAGGTCATGGACATCGAGCGCGAGTCGTCGCTCGGTGCCGACGACGTCGGGCACGGGCGGCCGCCCGTGAGGCAGGGCGTCGATGCCCCGACCGACCGCCTCGTGGCCAAAGGGAAGGTCGTCGGCTTCCGCGACGGCCGCGGGCTCCTCCAGGCGCCACGCACACCCTTTCAGGCGGGCGCCCGCGTCCACCGCGCGGACGCCGCCCTCATCACGACCGTGTTCGGCCTCGACGGCTCGAACGACGGCGCCTACCTCGGCTTCGTCAAGGGGTACGACCTCCCGGTCCACCTCGACATCAACATCCTCGTCCAGAAGCACGTGAGCGTGCTCGCGAAGACCGGGTCCGGGAAATCCTACGTCGTCGGCGTGCTGATGGAGGAGCTCATCCGCCGCGGCGTGCCCATCGTCGTCATCGACCCGCACGGCGAGCACGGGTCGCTCGCGCGACCGAACGTGAACCGCGAGGACTACCGCCAGATGCTGCGGTTCGGCGTCAAGCCGCGCGGCTACGCCGACCACGTGCGGATCTTCTCGCCCGACGTGCGCGCGAACCCAGGCGCGACCCAACTCACGCTCGACGGGCACAACCTCGACGCGCGCGAGCTCAGCGACCTTCTCGGGGACCTGTCGTCCGCGCAGCTCGGCATCCTCCACGCCGCGGTGCGCGAGCTGCAGGACGCCGGCACGCCGTACAGCCTCCACGAAGTGCTCGCGCGGGCGAAGGCGCACAGCTCGAACGCGAAGTGGAACCTCGTGAGCCTCCTCGAGTTCATGATTGGCCTCGGCGTGTTCGCGAGCAAAGGGACCGACGTCACGGAGCTCGTCCGCCGCAACAAGGTCAGCGTCGTGAACCTCAAAGGCGTGAGCCCCGACCTTCAGGAGGTCGTCGTCGCGCGCCTCAGCCGCAAGCTCTTCGAGGCACGCAAAGCGGGGCGCATCCCCCCGTTCATGCTCGTCGTCGAAGAAGCCCACAACTTCTGCCCCGAACGCGGCCTCGCGATCGCGCACTCGAGCGACGTGCTGCGGACCGTCGCGAGCGAAGGCCGCAAGTTCGGCATGGGACTCCTCATCGTCTCGCAACGACCCGCGAAGGTCGACAAGAACGTCCTGTCCCAGACGAACACGCAGATCATCCTCAAGGTCACGAACCCGCACGACCTCAAGGCGATCACCCACAGCGTCGAAGGCCTCGCCGGCGACACGGAGGACGAGATCCAGCGCCTCCCCGTCGGCGTCGCGATCGTAAGCCACCCCCGCCTCGGCATGCCGCTCCTCTGCGAGGTCCGCCCCCGCGAGACCTCCCACGGCGGCGCGAGCGTGGACATCATGCAAGGCATCGCCGCGGAGTACCCGGACCCCACGGACGAGGAGGACGGGGAGCCGACGGACGCGAGCGACGAGGAAGAGGACGCGGGACGCGGCGCGACGGAGGACGCGGGACCTACGGAGTCGAAGGCTTCGAAGATTTCAGGGATTTCCACGGAAGCCAAGACTTCCACGGAACCGAAGTCTTCCACGGAAGCCAAGACTTCCACGGAACCCAAGACGTCCGTGGAATCGAGGCCCCCCACGGGTGCCACGGCTTCCTCCGACCCGACGGCCTCGAGTTCCGCTGCCGACGCCGCGCCCGCGGGCGCTCCGGCCCGCGCGTCGAGCGCCGGGCCCCCGCCC
>DATDQL010000414.1:0-6812 GCA_035292305.1 Thermoplasmatota archaeon | reverse complement strand
CCCGGGGGAGGAGTGCGCGCGGCCGACGGCGCGCGCACCCGGGCGGGCCTCTTCGCTAGGGAGCTTCCGGCGGGAACGGCCCCGCGGCGGGACCGGCGAGCGCGTAGACACCGACGTCGCCTTCCTCGGCCTTGAGCTTCTGGAAGTAGTCGTCGAGCGCGCGCTCGACGGTCTCGCTGATGTTGTTCTCCGTGAAGAGCTTCATCGCGTGCAGCTTGATGTGCTGGCGGATCGGCAACTTGATCTTGATGCTCTTTCGGGCGGTGAGGTCCTTCGCGTGCTCGCGGTAGAACAGGCCCCAGTTCGGCTCGTCGGCGTTGGTCAACTTCTTCGTCGTCATCGGTCGTTCACCTTTGTCTCTGGATCAGGATCGTCCCCGGCGCGCGAGCCACGCTGACTCGGCGACGACGAGGACGCTCAGGACGATCGTCGCGTACATGTAGACGGGCGGCCCCCCGCTGAGGGGCCCCTTCTCGCTGAGCTTGATGCTGCGCGTGCTGAAGTGCGGGACGCTGACGAGCACCTGCTCGCCCGCGCTGCCCGCGAGCACGAAGTACTCCGCATGGCCGGCGTCGTCGCCTGCGTCGAGGACGTCCGCGTACGTCGTCGCCTGCGACAGGGGCTCGCCGTCGACGCGGATCTCCGCGTGGCCCTCGGCCATGCCCGGCACGGTCTCGCGGTCGAGCGAGACGAGGAGGGTGCGGCCCTTCGTCGCGGTGGACGAGACCGTGATCTCCACGGCGTCCCGCGTCGCGGCCGCGAACACTTCGACGTCGTCGAGGAACGACGAGGCAGTAGCCGTGGTCGAGTGACCGTCCGCCGCGAGCGACGCGCGCGTCTGGACGAGGACGTGGCCGACGAGCGCCCCGTCGGCGAGCGCGTGGTGGAGGAGCGACCGCTGCGTGGCGGACAGCTCGCTCTCGATGCCCGCGTGGCTCCGGAACATCGCGACCGAACCGGGGACGAGATGGGCGACGACGACGCCGTCCGCGACCTCGATCCAAGGGCCTGCGGCCCCCTCGCGGTCCACTCCCGCCACGACGAGCCCTCCGGTGAAGCCGTCCGGGCCCGCGAGCTCGACGACGCGCTCGCCCACGTCCGTCGCTCGGACGCGGGGCGCGAGCGCGAAACGAGCGTCCGTCGCCTCGAAGGCGGTGATGCGGAGGTCGCCGGCCGACGCGTCGGAGGCCTCGACCGAGACCTCGCGGCTCTCGAGCACGAGGCGCGACGCGCCGTCTGCGGCCGTCGCCGTGAACCCGGACGCGCCGGCGAGGACGCTCGCGAAGACCTGGGTCCCGGCGCCGAGCGTGTAGTTGGAGAGCACCCCGGACGCTGCATCGGACCGCATCGACACGAAGTCGCCGACGATGAGGCCGTCAGCGAGCATCGAGAACGCGCCGAAGCCGTCGCGACCCTCGCCGCGGCCCGCGCCGGAGACGATCACGCGGTGCATGCCGTCGTCGGGGAGCGCGACGAGCGCGTGGACGCGGCCGTTCGCGAGCGCGACGACCGCGTCCGCGGGGGCGCCATCGACCGCCACGGAGACGTCGGTCGTGTCCGCGGCGCGCAGCGTCTGCGCCCCGAGATCGAACGCGACGGCGCGCGCGCCCCGCACGGAGCCGGACAGGCCGCCGCCGAGCTCGGAGACCTGGAGACGAGCGCCGTCCGCGTACAGGGCGACCGACATGAGGGCGCGCGAATCGACGAGATCGGTCGCGACCTCGGCCGCGAGCGCGCCAGACGCCAGCGCGTCGGCCGCGGCCCGATCCCACGACGGGTCGCCGGAGGCCGCGGCGCGCCAGAGCAACCGAGCGCCCGGCTCGAGCCCCGCCACGAGGCCGTCGCCCTCCTGCGCGAGCCGTCCATCTCCGAGGAGGAAGACGTTCCCGGCGACGGTCTCCGCGCGGAAGAGGTCCGCGCGCCGGCCGTCGGCGGAAAGCCGCGCCGCCACGCCATCCGCGAGGTCGGCCTGGACGGACGTCGCCTCTCGCGCCTCGACGAGGACGGGCGCCTGAGGCGTGTCGTGGAGCGTGAGCGTCGCCGCCTCGCCTTCGACGACGAGCGCGGAGGTGCCTTCGCCGGTGATCCTCGAAGCGGGGCCGAAGCCGTCGACGTGGAGGGCGTCGAGCACGAGCCCGCCCGCGCCGCGCGCGGCGACGCCCGCGAGGGCGCCGGTCGAGGGGTCGAGCGTCGCGTCCAGGTTCGCGCCCTCGATCCGCCCCTCGGTGTCGACGACGAAGGCGCCGACCGCGCTCACCACGCTCGGTCCCGCAGCGCCGTGCGACGCGAAGGGCGCAAGGAGCGCGAAGGTGACGAGGACCAGGGCCCGGAGGCGACGGGGGCGCACGTCCCCCGGTTCTCCCGGGCCCGCGCCTTATACTCCCAAGGGGCGCCCGAAGAGGGACCTTGGGCCCTTCGGTACGTGGTCCCGTCGCTCAGGGAAGGAGGGCCGCGGGGGCCGGCAGGAACGCCACCGCGCTCACGAACAGGACCGCGAGGAGCCCGAGGTAGGCGAGGAACGCGGGATCGTGCCGTTCGTCCATGCGCGGGACTCGGCGCCTCGTCCCCTTGAGACTACGCCCGAAGCTCCCGGACCCGACCGACCCCGAGGACAAGGGCCCCTGCCACAAGCTCCGCCGCGAGGAGCGTCGGGACAAGCCGCGCCATGTCCGCGTCGAACGGCTCTCCGCCCACGTCGAACGAGACGACACGGTCGTACCCCTCGGTGGGCGAAAGGCGGGCGTTCGCCGCGAAGGTCGTGGGGTCGCGCTGGGGGAACGCGACCACCGTGCTCCCCTTCGCACGCCACGTCCAGCCGACGACCTGCTCCTCCGCGTCGAGCCAGGAGATGCCGCCCGTGAGCGTGGCGATCGCCGCGCCGCGGCCGTCGGAGGCAAGCCGAGCCCCGGCCGACCCGGTCGTCCCCGCCCGCGCGACGACCCCGGGAGCCGGGAAGCGCCACGTATCCCCGCCCTCGCCCGGCGTGAACCGGAGCACCGTGCCTCCGGGCGTCTCCTCGAGCGCGAGGACGCGGGAGCCGTCCGCCGCGATGTCGACCGCGCCGACCGCGCTCTGCGTCACGGAGCGCCACCGCGG
Organism: Thermoplasmatota archaeon; assembly: GCA_035292305.1. GTDB lineage: Archaea > Thermoplasmatota > SW-10-69-26 > JACQPN01 > JAJPHT01 > DATDQL01. The sequence continues at coordinate 3,716 of DATDQL010000414.1, read as the reverse complement.
ACCGGCCTGCGGTCGACCCTCCAGGTCGTACACGACGACCCCGCCCGAGAAGTCGCCCGGCGTCGTCGCGAGCCCCCCGACGGTCACGCGCGTCCCGTCCGCGCTGAGGGCGACCGCGCGCACGGAGAGCGCGACGTCGAGGTCCGCGACGACCGTGCCGCGCCGCTCGACGACGAGCCGCCCGTCCACGGCGCCGATGGCCACGGTCTCGCCCGCGACGTCGACGGCCGTGACCGGCGCCGCGAACGACACTTCGTGGTCGTGCGCGAGACGGACCCAGACCTGCACCGTCGCGTTCGCGCCGCTGAGGGCGAGCGCGGCGGTCTCCGCGTCCGCCGCGAGGCCGACAGGCGTTCCCGCGACGCGCTCCTCGAGAAGGACGACGCCGTCGGTCGACCGGAAGAGCGTGAGCCGGGGCACGTCGCCGTCGCGCGCGACCGCGACCCAGTCGCGTCCGGTGGCGACGAAGACCTCGCCGCGGCCCAGGGTCGCGTTCCACAGCGCGGTCCCGTCGCGGTCGACCGCCGCGAGCGCCTGCATCCGCTCCGCGTCGCGCGTGACGACGTAGAGGACGTGCCCGTCCGCGTCGAAGATGACGTCCTCGACGTCCGGGACCTCGCGCTGCCACATCGGGTCGTGGCCGCGGTCCGCGACGAGCGCGTAGACGACGGTCCCGACAAGGAGCGCGACGAACAGTCCCGTCGTCCGCCACCGCCGCGCGGCGTACGAGCGCCAGGGACGAAAGGCCGCCACGGCACCGCAGCGGGGCGCGGGGACGTAAAGGTGCGTGCTCAGATGCAGAGGGCCGTCTCGAACGCGTGGACCGCGCCCGTCGCCGCGTCCACGTACGCGGTCCAGGGGGGAGGACAGCCATGCACGGTCGAGCCGTCGGCGTACGTGACGGCCTGCGTGCCGTTCGGGGCTACGACGTAGACGAGGCTGTCGTTCCAGACCGCGAATCGGCGGACCGCGGTCGTCGGCGAGGACTCACCGACGCACGCCGCGCGCTCGTCAGCGATCGTCGCGGCATCCTCGCTCGAGAGCGCCGCTTCCGCCGCCGCGAGGTCGTGGAGCGGCCCGATCGACGCGCTCACGCGCTCGCCATAGTACCGCTCCGTCGTCGCGTGGAACTCTTGCACCGCGACGGCGCCGCTGCGCGCCTCGACCGTGACCGTCGTCGCGTTCCGAGCGGCGTCCGTCGACGTCGAGACCTCCCAGACGCCGACGTCGGCCGCGCCCGTCGCGTCGAGGTACTCCCGGACGACGCGCTCCGCCTCCGCGGGGTCGAGCGCGGGCCAGACGCGGTCCTCCCACCACTGGACGAGGCCGGAGCCGTCGAGCCGCATCGACATGCGACCTCGCGCGACGTCGAGGAGGAACGTGTTGCTTCCCTCGTCCACGGATCCGTGGTCCGAGACGGGCTGCGCCCCCACGAAGCCCGCGATGCGCCGCAGGACGTCCTCCGGCTCGCCGCGGAACGCGGCGAGGCGCGGGGCGTTGCCCGAGAACGACGCGGGATCCTCGGGGGCGCAGGGCGAATCGGGCGGAGGAGCAGTGCCGTTGCGCGCCGCGTCAGACGGGGCCGGATCGCCCAGGTCGGCGTCGGAGGGCCCACGGGGCGAAGGCGCGTCCGACGGGCCGAGGCAGCCGGCGAGAAGGAGGAGGGCGACGACGGGGACGCACGCGCGAGCCACGACGGGGAAGACCACCGACCGGGACATGAAGCTAGGTGCGCCGCGTCGCGGGACCGTGATGCTCCCCTTCCTCGACGACGGCACGAGCCCCGCCCTCACGCCCTCTCCCGATCCGCGGGCCGCACGCGCGCCGACCCAGGCTCCCGCACGGCGAGGCCGGTCTGCTGGCTGCTCCTCGCGTACGCCCCGACCCCGGCCACCTCGCGACGTCCGAAGATCTCTGGCACGACCTCTATGGATGAAGTCGGCGCCGCACCGCGTGAGAAGCATCGCAATATTGATTCCTGACCGTTTCTGTCAACAGAAACGTTGATACGGCTCGGCGGGGTTCGAGGGACCGGTGGCCCTCATGGGCGGAAACATCAACAAGACCGTGGGCATGCTGTTCGGGATCGTCTTCCTCGCCGTGGGGTTGCTCGGCTTCGTGATGAGCCCGACGCTCATCGCGTTCGGCGTCAACGGCCTTCACAACGTCGTGCACCTCGCGAGCGGCGCGGTGCTCCTCGCGGGGGCGACCATGGCCGCCGGGCGGAACGCGCGCACGGTCAACATGGTGTTCGGCGGCGTCTACGTCGTCGTCGCTCTGCTCGGCTTCGTCGCGCCTGGTGTCACGGACACGCTCCTCGCGAGCGGAGCCGACGCGTTCCCGTTCGCCGACGCGATCCTCCACGCGATCCTCGGCGTGGCGCTCGTCGGCGTCTCGTTCGTCGGACGCGAGACGGCGCACCGCACGCCAGCGTGATGGGGCGCGGCGACCTCGATGGCCAGTCGGAAGGCTGAAGGCGAGCGACGCCTCCGGGGTCGCCCGTTGCCGGCCGGCCGCGAGTTCGACATCTTCCAGACGACGGGTGGCTACGTCGCGGTGACGAGCCCGGTCCGCCGGCGGATCCTCGACCTCCTGAAGGACGGCGACGGCGAGCTCGCGGACCTCGTGAAAGCGACGGGCAAGGCGAAGCCGACACTCTCGAACATCCACATGCCGGAGCTCCTGCAGCTCGGCCTCGTCGAAGAGCTCCCTCATGCGACGGACGCGCGCCGGAAACTGTACCGCCTGCGCGGCCGGCGCATCGGGAGCTCCGACGTGCCGCTCGATCAGCTCCGCGGCGCGGTCAAGCACTACGTCAGCCTCTCACCGCTCGCGTACTCTGTCCCGTTCCCGGACGTCCTCGCGGCGCTCGCCGCCGGCGAGGTCCCGGAGGCCGGCCTGCGCCGCCAGGCCCGCGAGCTCGGCACGCGCGCGGCGGCGTTGTTCACGACGTCGAGCGTCGCGGACGCTCTCGCGGCCGTGGCCGGGTTCTGGGACCGCGAAGGCCTCGCGAAGCCGTACCGGCTCGACTTCGAGATCGGCACGGTCGAACTCGGCCTCCTCGCCGGGTGTCCGGCTGGCAAGGACTCGGAGACGGCCGTGATCCTCGCCGGTCTGCTCGAGGGGATCCTCCGGTCGAAGCTCGGCAAGGAGGTCCGGGTGCTCGCGAAGGTCGTCCGGGCGAGGCGCGTCGTGCTGGAGGTCCGGTCGTAGCCGGGGAATGGGTGGCGGCTTCGCTCGGAGGGAGGAGCGCCGCCTAACGGATTCGAACCATTGACCTTCGGATTAACAGTCCGACGCTCTACCGGCTAAGCTAAGGCGGCATGCCCTTGCGGGCGTCGCCCCGATGCCGGCGCCCGTTCATGTACGTTTCCACCGAGCCGCACATGCGAACGTGCACGCCGAGAAGGGCCCGGTGCGCAGTCCTGGGGCCGAAGGCTCCAGCGAGGAGAGTGCACGGATCCGGCCGTGCGTCCTGAACCATCGACCTTCGGATCAAGAGTCCGACGCTCTACCGGCCAAGCTATGCGGCATGCCCTTGCGGACGCCGCCCCGAGGCCGGCGCCCGGTCATGGCCGTTTCCACGACGAAAAGAGAGGAGGGCGCCCCGGCCACGCCAGGGCGCCGGATGCGGCGCGCTGCCTCAGGCAGGCGCCGGCTCGACGTCGACGTCCGCTTCGGCCTCCGGCGCCGCCGGTGTCGCGCACTTGTCGGGG
>DATDQL010000413.1:0-3806 GCA_035292305.1 Thermoplasmatota archaeon | reverse complement strand
AGCCGCCGTACGCGATTCCGGCCTCCACCTGGAACGGGTTCCCGCTGTACACGTTCGCGGGCCTCGTCATCGTCGCGACGAAATCGGTGTCGGGGAGCTCCTTCCGCACGCCCTTCTTGACGAGGAGCTCGCCGATGGGCGACAGGCAGTCGGTCGGGGGCGACTGGATCTTGACCTTCTTGAACGCGGCGAGGAGCGCCTTCGCGTGGGGCACGTCGAGGTTCTCGGGCTTCCAATCCTCGAGGGCCTTGCCTTTGAGGGCGAGACGCTCGTCGGGCGAGAGCTCCTTCTCCGCGAACTCGCAGATGTCGCGCGCGGTCCGGTACCCGACGCGCGTGAACTCGTCGACGAGGAAGCTCACGACCTTCGTGGTCTGCGTGTGCTTCGCCATCTTGAGCAGCGTGCCGAGCTCCACGCCTTCCGGGTGCGGCTTGATCTCCTGCGTCGGGGCCGGCAGCGCCTCGGACGCGCGCTCGAAGATCGTCGTCGTGCCGTCCGGCTCCTTGAACGTGATGCGCGCATGCGGGTTGACGATGGCCGTCGAGCGCAGGTACTCGTAGACGCTCTGTCCGCCGCGCTGGTACTTGCCGACGAGGTGGACGGACACCTTCGTGCCGTGCGGCTTGTCCCAGTGCACGACCTCCTCCTTCACGACGTCCGGCTGGTTGCGCTTCGTGTCGAGCTTGAGGTGCATGCGCAACGTCGGCTGCTCGGGACCGATCTTGCTCTCGATGACCGCAGGCCGCCCCGTCGTGAGCTGGCCGTACATGACGACGGCGGAGATGCCGATGCCCTGCTGGCCGCGCGACTGCCGGATCGCGTGGAACCGCGAGCCGTAGAGCAGACGCGCGAAGATGTTCCCGATCTGCTTCTTCACGATGCCGGGGCCGTTGTCCTCGACCGTGAGGACGAGCTCCTCCGGCTGGGTCGCGCCCCCGCTGCGCCCCACGGGCACCGGGTGCGCCCGCGCGATCTCGACGTTGACCTCCGGAAGGATGCCGGCCTCCTCGCACGCGTCGAGCGCGTTGTCGACGCCCTCCTTCACCGACGTGATGATGGCGCGGACGGCGGAGTCGAACCCGAGGATGTGCTTGTTGCGCTCGAAGAACTCGGAGACGCTGATCTCCTTCTGCTTCTTCGCGAGCTCCTCGGCGATGGGCTTGCCCATGGGGAATCAGTCCTTCGGCTAGGGTAGCTACAGGAGCTAACCCATCCTGCTCGCGCGAACGGGACCCTTTCCCCATAAGCGTAGCGGGGTTTCCTGTGGAAAGCTTCGCTTTCCAGGGACCAAACGGCCCGAAGGGCCGTTCGTGGCAAGGTCCTTCCCCACCGGTTGCGCCGTCCGCACTCGGTCCGTAGGCGGACAACGGGCGTTCCTCACCCCTGAAATGCAGGACCTCGGAGAGCCACGCGGCATGAGCCGGACGTTCCTCGTCGTGGACCGAAGCGCGCCCATCCGCATGGCCGTCGTCGCCGCGATCGAGCGGCGCGAAGGCTCCGCCGCCCGCGTCTTCGAGGCCGAGACCGTCGAGGACGCGATGGCCAAGTTCCTCGTCCGCGACCCGGACGTCGTGTTCTTCGGCATGCCGCTCGCGATGGATCCCGCGCGCGACATCGACGTCGTGCGCGTCATGCTCGACACCGCACCGACGACGAAGGTCGTCCTCCTCAGCGTCCACGGCGAGGAGCATCCGCTCGTGCAGCAGGCGTTCGACGTCGGCGCCGCCGCGCTCGTCCGCAAGCCCGTCCGGGACGCGGCCCTCGAAGGCGCGCTCGACCAGGTCGCGCCCGTGCGCCACGCGTTCGTCGGGCGCATCGCGCCGCTCGTCCCCGCGTGAGTTGAGACTTGTTCGGATCGGAGGGCGGGTGCTCGGGCGCTCGCCCGTCACTCCGCAGTCGACCGTCCTAGCACCCCCCTCGCGCGACGCGACCGGCAGCGCTCGGCGGCCGCCGGCGGGCGCGGGCATGCAAGACTATCCGCGGAGGGGATGACGGACGATCACGTGCGGACGGTGACGACCTTCCCTTCGCGCAGCGCATCGCCGAGCGTCTCTCCCTGGGGGCCGTTCCGGTTCACGCGGATCTCGCCCTTCGCGCTCACGGTCGCGCGGAAGACCACGTCGCCCCCGGCGACGACCTCGACGTCCTGTCCAGCGAGCGCGTCCTCGACGAGGAGCACGAAGCTCTTCTTCGTCTTGCGGAGCTCGGGACGCACCTCGGCGTAACGACGTTCCCGGGACGCGGCGGACCCGCGGCGTCCGGGGGGCGCGTCGAGGCTCTCTGCCTCGTCGCGCCACCGCGCGTCCTCCTCGTCCTCCTCGTCCGCGCGACGCGGCGCGCGGCTCGCGACCTTGTGCGCCCAGGGGGGCGCCGCGCTCCCGGGGCGTTGTCTCGCCCTCGGGCCGCCGGACCCCTTCTGCAGCGGCCGGATGTCGAGCTTGACGCCGACGTCGGCCTCGATCTCCTTGACCTGCGTCCCGCCGCGGCCGATGAGGCGCGGGATCTCCCACGCCTCGGCGTAGAGCACCGCGGACGATTCGCCCGTGAACTCGGCCTCGCAGCGGCCTTCGACGTGGCGCCGGAGCCTTCGCAGGAGCGCCTCGGCCGCGAGCCGGTCCTTCGCGCTCGCCGCGGCGCCACCTACGGCGCGCACCGGCATCACGACGACCTGCTCGCCGTACGTGTAGATCTCGAACTCGACGGAGCGCGTCGCGAAGTCGCGGACCTCGATGACGGGCCGCGCGAGGTCCGCTTCCGTCATGCCGAACGGCGTCTTCACCGTGAACGAGAGCTCGAGGATCTGCAGGATCCTTCCCTTCTCGATGTGGACGACCGTGTCGACGACCTGGGGGATCATCCCGAGCTCCACACGCCCGATGAGGCGCTGCACGGCGTCGATCGCGCGGTTCGCATGCGTCACGCCGACGAGGCCGACGCCCGCGAGGCGCATGTCGGCGAAGACCTCGAAATCGTTCGTGCGTCGGACCTCGTCGTAGACGACGAAGTCGGGTCGGACGAGCAGCAGCACGTCGCTCGTGAGGGCCATGTCCTTCTCGAGCGGCGCGTACTGCGTGATCTCGTCGGACACCTGCAGGTCTCGCGGGCTCTCCATCGTCTTGACGATGGTGTCCTGCCCGCGCAGCCACTCGGCGACCGCGGTGACGAACGTGGATTTCCCGGAGCCCGGCGGGCCCGAGACGAACACGCCGCGCTGGTGCTGCCGGAAGCGCTCGAGAAGCGGGGGCGGGACGGCGTAGTCCTCGATGGTCAGCCGCGCGACGGGGCGCACGGCCGTGATCTCGAGGCCGTCGCTGAACGGCGGCTGCGCGATCGCGATGCGCATCGCTCCGAGCTGCACGACCGTGGCGCCGTTGCGCTCGATCTCCACGAACGAGTCCGCGTCGCGGCGCGCGGCCTCGATGAGCTCGTGGCGCATGCGCGTGAGCGTGCGGAGCTCGAGCCGTTGGTCGGACAAGCGCACGAGCTTGAGGTCGCCGGGTGTCCCCTTCTTCGCCATCGGGACGACGTTGTACTTCAGGTGGACGCTCATCGTGTTCGCATCGAAGTACTTCATGATCTCGAGGTCCGCCAGGTCCTTGTCGAGCTCGTCGGGCGCGGACACGGGGCGAAGGTAGTCGACGGGAAGACCCATCGCGCGCGCTACGTGCGCCTGCACGCGGTCGCTCGTGACGAGCCGCCCGCCGCGCTCGGCCGCGACCGCGCGGATCATCGCGTCGATCTCGCCGCCCGCGGCAAGCTCGATGTCGTCGATCGTGGGGCGGGGGCCGACGAACTCGAGATCGAGG
>DATDQL010000412.1:0-7490 GCA_035292305.1 Thermoplasmatota archaeon | reverse complement strand
CGAGGCGCCCGCACACGCTCGACACGATGTCGTCGACGGCGGCTGCGGAGAGGGTGTCGTCGTGCGTGGCGTTCAGCCACACGCCGCCTTCGTAGCAATCGTCCCGGAACGTGAGGGCTCCTCCGGCGCGGAACGGCTCGGTACGTCCCAGGATGGGCACGTCGAGCGCCTTCGGGATCGGGGATGCGGGGAAGATGGTCCGGACGGCCTCCGCGCGGCCGATGCCTCCCGCCATGTCGTGGGAGAGGCGACCGAAGGCTTCCGCGAGCTGCGCGTCCCACGCGCGCTCCGCCTCGGCGCCCCAGCGCGGCACGTCGCTGCGGACCGCGTTCGCGTAGAGCGTGAGCGCTAGGGCGAACAGGAGCACGAAGCCGACGATTCCTACGACGGCGCGGTCGTCAGAAGGTCTCGCCACAGGGGGCCCCCACACGCGAACTGCCGTCGCCGGCAGGCGCTGGCCAGCCGTGATCGAGGACTTCCTTGTAGTCGCCGTCCTGGCGCAGCACGAAATACGCCGAGCTCGCGGACGAGTCGACGCGGAGGATCACGAACGCCTGCGGACCCGGCTTACCTTCGTCGTTCCTCTGAGCGCTGAGCTTGAAATACAGCTCATAGAAATAGCGCAGCTGATGGAGGTCCTGGGCGTAGTTCTCGACGCCCTCGTCGCTCCAGTCGAACAACCAGAGGCCGAGGCGCTTGTCCCCGACAATCGGTGGCTTGCAGATGATCGACGATGTCATGATCGGGTCCGGGTTCCCGGGCTTCAACGGCTCGAACCGGATGCCGGCCGCCGCGAGGTAGTAGATCTGACCGCCGAAGTCGAGCGCGTCGTCCTTGAGGATGATCCGAAGCTGTGAATCGATCTCGTCCCCGCTGCCGCCCGTCCCGGCCTTCGAGGTGTTGTGCGCGACCTTGTCGAAGACGTCCTCATTATAGATCGAGAACTCCTCGATCCCCTTCAGGACCAGGCAGTCGTCGCCGCCGGACGTGTCGCAGTCGGTCTCGTCCCCGATGCCGAGCGCGTTCGTGACATTGATCATGTAGTCGCCGGGGTCGATCGCGGCGGTCGGGAAGAACCGTATCTCGGCGTCGTTCACGACGACCCAGTTCAGCAGGAACTCGGGGGCGCCGGAGCGGCCGACGACGCGTAGCTCGATGATCGTCGACAGCCCGCTGCCCGTGAGGACGATGTTCTTGTTCGCGAAGGATTCCTTCGGCTGGAAGTCGTCGATGATGGGCGGCGGCGGAGGGACGGAGAGGACGAGGAACTCGCAGTCCGACGTGTCGCTGCCGTCGGTCGAGATGACGGCGATGGCGTACGAGCCCGGCGCGGCGGAGAACGGCACGAAGAACGTGAGCTCCGTGTCGTCGGTGACGGTCCCCGCGACGGGGTACGGCCCGAGGAGCACCGTGTGCACGGTGGAGAACCCGGTCCCGGTGACGGTCACGACCGTCCCCGCTCCGCCTTCCCAGGGGTCCGGTTCTGGCGTGGGAGGGCACGAGATCGTCGGCGGCGGCCCCTTCGTGAGCTCGAACGTCTGCGTGGCCTCCGCCCATCCGCCGACCCCGCGACCCTTGATCGTGTAGTTGCCGGTCGGGAACGATCCCACGATGAACTGGAGCTCGCTCGTGCTGACGGGGAACGGCACGGTGCTGAAGTTGCCCTGGGCTTCGAGCCCGTCCATGAACACCGCGAAGACGGTCTCGAGCCGCGTGCCCGTGAGCGTCACGACGGTGCCGCGCGGGCCGGAGATCGGATCCACGTCCGTGATGGTCGGCGCGGGAAGCGACGTGATGTTGATGGGCGTGCCGGAGTCGAAGCCGACGGGGTTGCCGACGACGATCGAGTACGGCCCGCCCGGCGGAGCCGTGAGGGGAACGATGAACCCGAGGATGTCGCTCAGCCCGTCGCCGCTCAAGGACTCGATCCACCAAGTCGTACCGATCTCGTCGGTGCCATCGTCGAGCGACACGGAGTTGACGAACGCGAAGTGCTCGCCGTTCACGATCACGACGTCGTTCGCGGCGGCCTCGAACTTGCTCCATGTCTCGACGACCGGCACCTCGAGCTCCGGCAGTTCGATCGCCTCCGTGTCGAGCTGCGTCGTCCCGGAAAAGATGTTCCCGTCGATCGTGAACGCGTCGACGATGATGTCGCGGTTCGTGTCGATGGGCGCATCGAGCGGGATGGTGAGGTACGCGGAGTAGACGAGGTCGCCCGCGATGTCGTCGCCGTGCGTGCCGTCGTCGTAGAGCGGGAGGGCCGTGTCGCCCTCGATGTCGCTGAGGTCCGCCGTGACGGTCGCGACGTCCTTGCGGCCGGTGTCGCCGTCGAGGTCGAGCTCCGCTTCGAGGAAGAAGACGCTGCCGATGGGGAAGCTCCCGAGGTCCGCGGGGAGCACGACGTCGAGGTCGAAGATGCCGAACCCGCCGATCGGCTCCGGGATGTCGAGGAACGCGGTCGCGAGCGTCGCTCCCTTCGCCTTGGAGACGATCTGCACCTCGACGCGCTCGCCGGGGTCGTAGTCGTGGCCCGTGTCGTCGAAGACGATCGGGTCGTCGCCGAAGGCCCAGAGGCCCGAGAGCGACGGGCATTCGGGGTCGGCGTCCCCGGCTTCGCAATCCGCGATGGTGTCGGCGCCGGCGGTGATGACGATGCGGAAGTCGTCCTGCGCGAGGGTCGCGCCCCCGACGTGGCCGATGGACACCACGAGGTCGCCGGCGACGTCCTCGGCGGAGGCCGCGGATACGTCCAACCTCGGCAGCTCCTCGTCGCGGTCGAAGCCGGCGATCGCGATCGCAGCGACACCGATGAGCGTCACGGTCACGACGAGCAACATCAGCGTGCCGATGAGGTCGGAGATCCCCTGGTCGGAGGTCACGGAGGGAACAGAGGTCACAGAGGCGGAGTATCGGGAGGGGGCAGCACGGACCCGAGCGCGCCCTGAGAGGGCCGACCGGCTCTGTGAGCTCTGTCCCCTCTGTGCGCTCTGTGCGGCCATCAGAGGACCCCCAGCGTGAACACGAGCCATGTGACCGTGCATAGGATCGCGGCGTGCTTGATGCCGCTGAGCACGTGGCCTTCTCCGAGGCGGCCCGCGACGAGGCCCGCGGCGCCTCCCTGGATGAGGCCGCCGTAGAAGAAGTAGAACTTCGCGGTCGCGGCAGGGATGCCGGCGCCGCCGATGCCCGCTCCGCTTGTTCCTTCGGACACGGCCCCTAGCCCGCCCTCCTGGTAGAAGAGGTTGGCGACGGTGAAGAGGATGTACAGGAAGACCGCGAACACGAGGTAGATGATGACGACGTACGTCATCATCGCCTGGCGCTGCTTGGTGCGCAGGTTCAGCGAGCGCAGCGCGTCGGCCGCGGCGATGTCGAGGACCTCCTTGAGGTTCCCCGTGGCCGCCGAGGCGCGGCCGAGGAGGACGTCGAGCTTCGTCATGCGGAGCGTGTTGACGCGCAGGCGCATGCGCTTGATCGCGTTGCCGAGCATGCCGTTCCAGGACACGTCGCGGTCGACGGCCCGCAGCTGCGAGGCGAGGGGCCCGGACACGACGCGGCCGAGGATGCGGAAGCTCTGGAGGAGGCCGATGCCGCGCTCGTTGAAGCCGGCGAGCTTGCCCACCATCTCCGGGAGCGCGCCGTCGATGGTGCGCATGCGGCGCATGCGCATCTCGTGGAAGACGGCCACAGGAATGGCGACGACGACGGCCGTCGCGAGGAAGAGCGTCGTGCCCGGGAGCACGAGGTCGCCGCCCCGAAGCCCGCTGAAGTACATCCACGCGCCGCCGGCGGCGAGCAGGATGATCGCTCCGATGCCGGACAGGTCGACGGCTTCCGCGGGCTGCGAGATCGCGCGGTCGACGAATCGCTGCCACGTGCGGTGGGCGCGGATGCGGAACAGCTCCATGCGGACGCGTCGGTGGAACGCCGCGTCGCCGCCCTGTTTCTCGGCCTCGCGGATCTCCGCGACCTCTTCCGAGAACTCGGCCTCGGCGGGGGCGGTCTTGGCGACGGCGACGGTGACGGTCGGGATGCTGTCGAGGCCGAAGTCCGTGAGCGGGTCCTGGCGCGGCAAGGGGTTGCGGAAGGACACGGGCGGCAGCATCACGTCGACGAGGAGGAGGTACACGACGGTCCCGATCGGCATGACGCCGAAGACGACGATGGGGATGACGGTGTCCGCGACCGTGCCGAGCACGGAGAGGCCGGCGAGGATGACGATGACGAGGAGCGGGATGACGAGGAGGCCGCTCACGTAGACCTCCGCGAGGAGGCCGGCCTGCTCGAGGTCGCGCTCGAGCTTGAGCTCCGACATCGTGATCTGCAGCTCCGCCTGCCGCTTGAAGTAGTCGCGCGGGTCGGCCCCGGAGTTGATGATGGTGATGAGGCCCTCGTAGAACGTGCGCAGCGTCTCGCTCGGCGTGGAGTTCGCCGTGTTGCGGAGCGCGCTCGTCATGTCTTCCCCGAAGAGGTCGACGTCGCGCACGATGAGCCCGAACTCCACGGAGATCTCGCCGTAGACGTCCTTCTCCTCCGCGATGACGCGGAAGACGCTGATGCTGTTCATGCCGCCGCGCGCGAGCGCGTAGCAGAGCGTGACGACGCTCGGGAACTCCTCGTCGATGCGCCGCGCACGACCCTGCGCCTTGAGGCGCGGGTAGAGGAGGAACCCGAGCTGGAAGACGGCGTAGGCGAGGACGCCCGTGCCGAGGATGATGAGGACGCCCCAGACGGGCGCGATGCGGCCGCGCGCGAGGAACCAGCCGCCCGCCGCGAGAACCGCGGCCGAGACGCCGCCGATGATGCTCACGAAGTACCCCATCGCGAGGTACCACTCGGGGAACATGCCGATGCGCGCCGCGCGCAGCGCCTTCGTCGTCTCGAGGCGCGCCTGGTGCCCGACGCCGAGGACGGGCTGGAAGAGGCGCATCGAGAGCGAGCTCACGGGACGCGCCTGCGCGTGGGCTGCGACCGGGTCGATCGCCGTCACGCGGAGCCCTTCGAACGGGGCCGCTTGGCGTCCGCCACTCCGGCTTCCGCGGCACCGCGCTCGGTGTAGAAGGTCCGGACGGCCTTCGCGACGTCGCGGTAGTGGCGCTCCTTGCGCTCGACGAGGCCCTGCAGGATGTCGCGGCGCTCGGCGAGCTCCTCCTCGAGCCGCGTGCGCGTCCAGCCCATCTTCGCTCTCGCCTGGTCGATGGCGTAGCTCGTGTTCGCGGCGACGTGCTTGTCGAGCGCCGCGTCCCAGCGGAAGAGCTCGTTCATGCGGAGGTTGCGCGTGTTCGCGTCGATGCCGTTGATCTCCGTGATCGACACCGAGCGCCGCGCGGGCTCGCCGCCGATGTCGACCTGTCCCTGGAGGATGAAGAAGTCGAGCGACGTGAGCATGACGCGAGGCACGCCGATGGGCGGGTTCTCGAGGCGGTACACGGCGTTCTCGACGCTGCCTGCGTGCATCGTCGAGAAGCACGTGTGGCCCGTGCTCATCGCCTGGAAGAGCGTGAGGCCCTCGACGCCGCGGATCTCGCCGACGATGAGGTAGTCGGGGCGCTGACGCAGCGAGGCGCGCAGCAGGTCGTACATGCTGATGCGCATGCCCTCCTGCCCCGCGAACGGCTCGCGCGTGACGGCCGCGAGCCAGTTCTCGTGCTGCAGCGTGATCTCGCGCGTGTCCTCGATGGTGACGATCTTGTGCGTGGGCGGCACGAACTGGCTCAGGCAGTTGAGCGACGTCGTCTTGCCCGAGGCCGTCGCGCCCATGATGATCATGCTGCGCCGCAGCTCGACGGCGAGCCACAGGAACGCCATCTCGTCGACGCTGTACGTCGACGAGCGGATGAGGTCCACGGCGGTCAGCGGGTCCTCGCGGAACTTGCGGATCGTGAACGCGGACCCGCGGCTCGTGACCTCGCGCCCGAGCACGGCCTGGAGACGCGAGCCGTCCGGGAGCGTCGCGTCGACGAGGGGCTCGGCGACGGAGAGGAGCTTGCCGCCGCGCTGCGCGAGCTTCACGACGAACGAGTTGAGCTCGAGCTCCTCGAACATGAGGCTCGTGCGCAGGTTCTGGTACTTCGAGTGCGCGACGTACGCGGCGAGGCCCGGGCCGTTGCACGAGATGTCCTCGACCGCGGGGTCGTGCATGACGGGCTCGACGCGGCCGAGGCCAAGGTAATTGCGCACGAAGAAGTACGCGAGCTTGTACGCGGTCCGGCGCTCGGTCCGGAAGCGGTACATCGAGAGCAGGTCGAACACCTTGTGCACGAGGTAGCTCGCCCTGTACCCGAGCTGCGACTCGTCCAGGATGAGGACGTCGCGGAGGCGGTCGTTCAGCGTCACGAGGAGCGCCCGCTCGAGGTCCGAGAGCTTCGGCTCCAGCACCGAGTAGATGCGTTCCCTGTCGTCCCACTTGATCGAGATCGCGGCGAAGGGCTCCTGCACCCAGATCCGTTCGACCTCGCCCACTCCGAGCACCGCGTCGACCTCGAGCAGCGCCCCGTCCCGTTCCACGTCGTACGGCTCCCCGCCCCACACGGAGTCGAGGAGGGAGATGATGTGCCCCGTGGGGACCGTCATGTCCCGGAACGCGACGGCGGAGGCGCTGATGGCGACGTCCCCGTTCGTCTCCGCCCGGGGGAGCACGAACGTCTCGTACCGGAAGTGCTTCCCCCACTTTCCTCCGTAAGCGAACTCGACGAACACGTTCTCCGAGTTCGGCGCCTTCCCCTTCTTCTTCACGAGCCGAAGCTGCGGGTTCGCGTCCTCCTTCACGGGGACGCGCACGCGCCCGAGGAGCGACTTGCGCTGCTCCTCGGAGAGCTTCTCCCAGTACGACTCGGGCTTGCTCATCGCCTCCATGAAGTCGACCGTGAGGCCGGCCTGACGCAACTCGTGGATGTACGAGAGGACGGGGACGAGGGAGGCCATGGTGGGCTCGCTGCGCTCACGGCTGTTCGATCGTCACCGTCTGATCGAGGATCACGGCGTTGCCGGCCGTGATGGTGATCGTCCAGCGACCGTCATCAACCTCGGTCTCGTCGACGATACACGAGTCCCCGACAGCGAGGTCCGTATCGTCGCAGCCGTGGGTGATGGTGGTCCCGGTGTCATCCGCGACGATCATCGTCACGTCGAGACCCGGGGGTCCTTGGAGGTACGTGATGCGAATGGTGTCCGACAGGCCATTGCCGTCAGAATCGAACGGCTTTGCTGTGAACGAGGCGTCGGTTCCCGCGGTCGGCGTCTTGCTCCCGAAGCCCGTCGTCGCCGCGTAGATCGTCGCGCCGAGCACGACGGTGGCCGCGATGAGCAGGATGGTCGCGATGATGGGCGAGATGGCGGCGTCGTTGCGGGCGATCTCGCGGCGGTACGCGCCGGTGATGCGGGACAGGGACAAGTTCGAACCTCCAGTGAGGAGCAGGGCGCCTTGGTACGCCCCACCAGCCTTTCAGCGTCAGCCCGATGGTTCGGGATAAACGTTTCGAGAATGT
>DATDQL010000411.1:0-5196 GCA_035292305.1 Thermoplasmatota archaeon | reverse complement strand
CGGCAAGGCACGCGCGTCCGGCGCGCTCACGACGGCGTTGCTCAGGAAGCGCAACCTCCGCTTCCGGCCGTGACCGACGAAAACCACCAAGGCACCAAGAGCAGCAAGACCCTGGGAGGCTGCCCGCATCCGAGACGGCTTCCCCGGATCCTTGGTGCCTTGGTGTCCTGGTGGTTGAAGTCGCCGAGCGCCACATCCGGCCATCCGGCACGCGAGGCCGGCCCGCAAGCCTGAAGGCCGATGACCTCCGATGGAGGTCCGATGGCCCGCCTCGGCCTCCTCGCACGCCTCGCGGGCGCCTTCACGTCGTTCGAGCTCGGCCGCGCCGTGGGGCGCCACCTCGACCGGAACGGGTGGGACCTGAGCGACGACCTCCGCCGCGACCTCGAGTCCGTGTGGGGGAAGGAGGGCCGGTGGGCGTTCGCGGCGGGCGTCGCAACCTTCGGGTGGGCGCTCGTGCGGCAACGCGAGACGCTCTTCGTGTTCCTCGCCGGGCTCCTCCTCGGGTGGGGCGCGTGGGAGAAGCTCCTCCAGATGGTGCGCGAGAACCGCGTGCTGCCGGCGAGCGGAAACGGCGTCGGACCGGTGGTCGATACGACGGCGACGGGCGCGTGACGCTCCCGCTCGAGATCCGGTCGAGACCCGCCAGGTCAACGCGGCGGAACGGAGATCCGGAGGAACAGAGCCTCCGAACCTCCGACCCTCCGTTCCTCCGGGTCATCCTGGCGGGAGACTACGGACCATCGAGAATCGACTAGAACTTGATCACGTCGCCCACGTTCGGCGTGTGCACCGTCGCTGCGTCCGAGAGCGCCTCCGCGAGCGCCTCCGGGCGGTCGCTGTGGAACAGGACGATCTCCTCGGGCCCGCACGCCTTCGCGAACTTCACGAGCTCGTCGTGGCCCGCGTGCGCGCTGAAGTCGAAGAACAGGACCTCGCAGGCGACGCGCTCGCGGACGCCCGCGACCTCGAGCGTGCCCGTGTCCATGAGGAGGCGGCCGCCGGACCCCGTGACCTGGTAGCCGGTCATGAAGATCGCGCTCTTCGGGTCGTGCCGCAGGGCGTCGACGTACTGCAGGACGGGCCCGCCCTCCATCATGCCGCTCGTCGTGACGATGATGTCGGAGTCGAGGGCTCGCTGGCGGCCGTGGCGCGTCTTGACGACGTGCACCTCCTCGAACGCCTTCTGCAGGTCGCGCGCGCTGCGCAGGAACCCGCCCTCGCGGAGGAAGATCTCCGTCACGGTCTTGCCCATCCCGTCGAGCGAGACGTCGTACCCCTGGCCGAGGAGGAGGAGCAGGATCTCCTGCGTCCGACCCGTCGCGAACGCCGGGACGACGACGCGGCCGCCGGAGGAGACGACGCCCGACACCGCGTCGAGGAAGCGCTCCTCCGTCTGCCGACGGTCGGGGTGGTTGCGGCCGCTGTACGTGGACTCGACGACGAGGCGGTCGCACGGCACGGGCTCCGCGGCGGCGCAGAGGCGCGTGTCGATGAGGTTCAGGTCGCCGGTGAAGACGGTCGTGGTCGATCCGTCGTCGACCTCGTACATGACGCTCCCGGGGATGTGGCCCGCAGAGTGCGCGCGGATCTGCAGTCCCTTGATCGTCCGCGAGTCGCCGGGGCGCAGTAGGTCCCAGGCTCGCGCGAGCGCGGCCACGTCCTCCTTGGAGTAGGGGAACGGGTAGCCTTCGATCTTGCAGATCTTGAGCGAGTCGTGCGCGAGGAGCTCCGCGACGGGCGCGGACGGGGGCGTCGCGATGACGGGCAGGTCCTCGCGACTCGCGAGCGCGGGGAGCATCCCCGAGTGGTCGAGGTGCGCGTGCGTGAGGAGGACGGCGTCGAGCGCGGGCGCGGGCCGCGGGTACTTCGGCGGGTCGCTCGGCGAGATGCCGTAGTCGAAGAGGAGCGACGCCGCGTCGGCGCGGAGGAGCATCGCGTTGCGGCCCACCTCGCGGGCGCCGCCGAGGAAGGTCAGCTCCATGGACGGGCCTCCCGGCACGCCATGACGGCCAGGGACGCCAAGCCGTCATGCCCCCGAGAGGGCAGGCCCACGAACGTCGCTCTGCTCCCGCCTGCGCACATACTCCGCGTCTCAGCGGCCGCCTCCGTCCCGGTGGTCTTCACGTGGGCTTCCGGCGAGCGATGGCGACACCCAAGATAATGGCTGCGCCCAGGAACGTCACGAGAGCGTACCAGTACTCCTTGAAGAACTCGATCGAGTCCACGAGGGGGGACTGGTAGACGCGCTGCGCGGCGACGTCGTAGTAGAGCGTGGGCTTCGTCTTGTCCTTCGGGATGAACCCGACGACGTTCTCACCGACCGACGGCGCGGGGACGACCTTCCAGACCTCGTTCTTCTCGGGGTCGTAGAACGCGTCCGGGAAGCGGTCGCTGTCCGTGTACACGAGGTACTGCTTGCGGAGCTCGCCGCGGCCGAGGATGTCCTTCGCCTCGACGGTCAGGTACCGCCGACCGCCCGAGTCGTACACGCGGTCCACTTGCGTGTCCGCGTTGAGATCCAGGAAGTAGTCGGGCGCCGCGTCGAAGTTCACGTCGGCCGTGTACTGGATGCGCGTCACGGACGACGCGTCCGGGTCCCAGAACACGTCGGCGATGCCGTCGTAGCTGCCTGCGACGGGCACGTCGATGAGGAACCGCGTGTGGCCCGTGACGACGTCCTGCGCGGATTCGATCGCCTGCGAAAGCGTCCCTGTCGTGGAGATCTCGCGGAACAGCTCGAACCCGTCCGAGCGCCGTTTGTTCGCGTCGACGGCGACCTCGAGGATGCCGTCCTGGTCGACGTCGCCGACGCGGTAGTCGAGCACCGTCAGGAGGAGCGGGGTGGAGTCGAGCTTCGCGAGCTGCTCGCGCGACAGGTTCGACGCGCCCTCGCTCGCGGAGTACGCGTAGAGCGTCGCCGTGCGCGGCGTCGGGAGGTTGTCCTTCGGCGAGCGCACGGTGAGGCGCACGTCGCGGAACTCGTTCGGCGGCACGCGGACCTTGAGCTGACCGTACTCGTACGACCAGCCGGTGTCCGTGAGCGGACCCATGTCCAAGGACAGGTTGAACGTGTCGTTGTCGTTGCCGAGGTTCGACACGCGGACGTTGAACACGGCCTGCAGGCCCGGGATGAGGTCCGCGCGCGGCGGGTCCGCCTTGACGTCGAGCCCGTAGTCGTGCACGATCGCGCGGACGTTCACCCGGTCACCGCCGGTGCGATCCGGCGTGAGCACCTGGAGCTCGATGTCCTGGATGCTGCGCTCCGGCGCGTCGACAGGGGCGCTCACGGTGAGGTTGATCGTCCGGCGGGAGTTCGCCTTGATGAGCAGGCTGTCGACGGGCGAGCCGCGCTCGTCCGTGACCGTCGCGCGCCACCCGAGCGCGTTCGGGCCGATGAGCGCGATCGGGAACCTTCCGTCGACGTTGCCGAGGTTGCGCACGCCGAACTCGAAGCGCACGTTGCCGTTGCGCTCGACGATCTGCTGCGCCTTGTTCGTCTGGAGCGATGGGATGGGCTGGCCGCCGACGATGTTGACGGTGACGACCGCGTAGTCGACGTTGTTCACGACGGCCGGGTTGTCGATCTCCTGGACGCGGATGACGAACTCGTTCGTGCGACCGGACACGATGTCGCCCGGGACCGTCATCACGAACGACGCGCTCTTCGCGCCGCCGTTGGGGGCGATGTCGTCGAGGCGGGGCGCGAGGCTCGCGGTCCAGTTCGGCACGAGGATGGTGTCGAGCCGGTACGATGCGCGCGCCTGCCCGTCGTTCTTCACCGTGATCGTGAAGTTGATCGTCTTGCGCGGCTCCGCGTTCTGCGCGAGCGGCGTCGGCGTGATCGTGATGGCCTCCGCCTGGATGACCGTCGCGAGGAACATGGTCTCGGCCGTGTGGAGCGGCGACGAGAGGTCGTCCTGCCGCTCGCGCCACGTCGCGGCGACGCGGACCTCGGCCGTGCTCTCCGGCGGCACGTTGAGCGGCGCGCGGATCCGGATCGCGAAGGTGCGGTTCTCGCGCG
Source organism: Thermoplasmatota archaeon (assembly GCA_035292305.1). Lineage (GTDB taxonomy): Archaea > Thermoplasmatota > SW-10-69-26 > JACQPN01 > JAJPHT01 > DATDQL01. Next base: position 1,172 of record DATDQL010000411.1, on the reverse strand, counting down.
GCGTGAGCACGAAGTTCGCGTCCGACGGCGTGACGGTCCAGAGGCCGGAGCCGCCGGTCGCGGACGTGACGCGCGCGGTGAGCGAGATGTTCGCGGGCGCGGAGCCGTTGTTGAGAACGAAGAGGCCCGCGACCGCTTCGCCGCCCGCCTTCGGATAGATGGTCGTCCCGAGCGGCGTGCTGAGCGTGACGTTCGGCAGGTGGCCAATGACCGTCGTGACGGTCAAGGCGTCGGTGAAAGCGCCGAGGACCGGGTGCCGGATGCGGCCTTCGAGCTGCACGCTGTGCGACTCGCCCGCGAACACCCGCTTGTTGCTCGTCGCGTTCGGGGGCTGCACCAGCATCTCGATCTCGCGGTCGAAGAACGACTGCCGCGTCGCCCCCGTGCCCGCCGTCGGCGGGTCGAAGTCCTTCCACTTGAACTCGTTCGGGTAGAGCCGCTGCGTCGTGCTCCCTTGGACCAGGTCCTCGCGAGCCTGGACGTTGAAAAGCTCGAGGCTGTCGTTCCACCCCTTCTGCCCGACGAAGCGGAGCTTCACGGTCCATCCGGCTTCCTTGTCGTGCTTGGCCGTGACGTTCATCGCGGAGGGGATCTCGATCGCATTCTGGGTGAGGAACCGGCCGAAGCTCGCCGCGTTCGTGACGCGGAGCCGATACGTGACGTTGTCCGTCGGGCCGATGCGGGAGGACACGCTGCGTCGTTCCGCGAGCGTGTTGTCGACGAGATGGTTCGTGTCGTACGCCGGGTCGCGGCTCACGGCCTCGATGCCGGGCGTGGCCTCGTACCCGGTCGTGCCGCACGCGACCACCCCGGGGCCCTGGACTTCGTTGGGCTGGCTCGCGGTGCACGCGTCCCAACCGAGCCCACTGCCGGAGATGACCTGCGAGCCTGCCACGTCGCTCGAGACGAGGACGTTGAAGCGGTAGGCCGTGATCTCGAACTTGTCGTGCTCGAACCGGTGCGGCACCCAGACGTAGAGCTCCTTCGTGCGTCCCGCCGGCACGGCCACGTTGCTGAGCGTCGCGGGGGCCGTCGTGACGTCCGTGAACTCGCCGAGCTGGTTGCGGTAGCCGACCATGGGCGGACAGCCTTGGGTCGTGCAGCCGACCTCTTGGACGGCCGCGCCGCCGCGCTGGCCCCAGGCGTGCCGGCCATCCTGGAACGTGGAGGAG
>DATDQL010000410.1:0-5856 GCA_035292305.1 Thermoplasmatota archaeon | reverse complement strand
TTCCTCCAGAGGCCCTCGCCGACATCGTGGTAGCTCACGATGGCGCCGACGCCCTCACCGTAGGCGCGGCGCAGGACCTCGAAGACGAGACGCGCGAACTCGGCGTGGTCCTCGCTCGCCTGCCGCCCCCAGCCCGTCCCGTCCGGGTAGTACGTGGCGCGCTGCACGATGTGGAGGAACCGCGGCTCCTGGCCCTTCGGCGTGCAGCGCTGGAACGCGCGCAGGGTCCGGCCGACGCGGCGGTTCGTGGCGGCGCTCGCGCAGGCTGGACAGTACGGGACGCATCCGCACCCTTCGAGGGAGACGCGGAGGCTCGACGGGCCGAGGACCGCGCCCTGGACCGAATGGTCGGTGCGGCAGTACTGGACCTTCGCCCACTCCTCGGGGTACTCTTCGCTCAGGAAATGCACGAGGCTCCGGTGCCGCCTCCACTCGTCGAGGTGCGCCTGCCGCAGCTCCCGGATCGCGGAGTCGGCCTCCCCGACCGGGACGACGCGCGTCGCGCGCGGCCAGCCGACGCTCACGTCAACCCTTCCCGCACTTGTCCGCGACGCGCCGGAACCCGGCGTTCGGCTCCACGCCGAACCATTCGAGGAACCGTGTTTCCATGTGCCGGAAGCCGTAGCAGGCGGCGGTCATGAACGCGACGACGCGGTCCGCCTGAGCCCCGCTCATCATCTGCGGGTGGAAGAACGTGAGCGCGTTCTCGAAGTCGCTCTTCTTCGGCTTGTTGACGCCCGTGAGGAGGAAGTCGACGAAGCGCGCGTCCTCGAAGACGCGCATCGCGGTGCGCGCGACGTACGTATTGTCCTTGAACTGCCCGCTGAGGCTGCGCTCGACGTTGGCGTCCTTCCACTTCCGGTACGCCGCGTAGAGGCGCTCCGGGCACCACGGGAGCGCGACGACGCCGTGCGGGTGGTCCTCGATCCACACGAGGAACAGGGAGTACTTGCGCTCCGGGTTCCAAGCGAGGATCTCGAGGTGCGCCTGCATCGTGCCGTGGTCCTTCTGCCGCGGGGAGCACACGAAGAGGTTGACCTGGCTCGCGCGGAGGGTGTCTTCGAGGTTCGCGAACATGGACTGGAACGTGCGCGCGCCTTCGCCGGCGCCCGCGAGGTACTCGTCCTGGAGCGCGGTCTCGCCCGGGCGCTTGTTCTTGAGCTTCTGTGGGAGCTCGCCGAGGTCGAAGCTGAGGTAGTCCGCGATACGGTCCTCCGGGATGGGACTGATCCAGTCGGCGAGCGCGAGCGCGCAGCTGCTCTTCCCCATCCCGGTGGGGCCGCGGAAGTCGAGGTGGACGTTGCCCTCGTGCGCGAGGCGGTACCGGACCTGCTCCCCGAGGCGCTCCGTGGAGTCCGTGAGGAGGGCGCGTACGAGCCGGATGTGCTCGTTCGCGTCCTTGGCCGGCGCCGGGAGCTCGACGCGCGCCCACAACGCGTCCAGGACGAACGGCGGCCCCGTGAGGCCGTTCGCGCGGAAGCGCTCCTTGAGGAGCCGCGTGACGTACTGGCGGGTGGCCTGCCAGAGCGCGAAGTTCTCGGCTCGGCCGTTCGAGACCGCCCCGTACGCGACGCTCATGCGCAGCGTCACGTCCTCGCGGGCCGCGCTCCACTCCGGCCCTAGGCGGCCGGCGCCGAGTGCGGTCTGTGGGACCTCGATCTCGGGCATGCCTCACCACGCGCTGAGGACGGTCTTCGTGCAGTGGCCGTGGCGGTTCTCGCGCCAGAGCGCGACGTGGTTCCGGCCGCACTCCAGGTTCCACCCGAAGTGATCGGGTCCGATCTCCCGCACCTGGACGATCCAGTCGTGCTCGTACGAGGACCCGTCCCGGTCGAACTGGAAGATGTCGCACACGACGACGAAGAAGGACAGGTGCGGCGGCCGCGGCGGCGGGGGGTCGACGGGGGCGACGACGACGGTCACTCCGGCGCACCCCCGTTGCCCCGCAGGCGCGTGAGGAGGCCGGGGCGTTCCGGCTCCGCCTCGGTGGGCGCTTGGCCGAGGAGGAGGTCGAGCGCGTTCGGTGGGCCCATGGAGCGCATGGCGGCGACGCGGGCGGCCTGCTCGCTGCCGCGGCCGTCGACGCTGCGGCTGAGGAGGTGGCGCTCCTGGACCATGGCGACGCGGTGCGCGTTCCGCGCTCGGCGGTCGCTGTGGCGGACGAGGAGGAGGCCCGTGGGGTCGACGACCGCCTCCTGGATGTAGGCCATGCTCCGGAAGGCGTGCTCGGGGTCCGCGAAGATCGTCGTCGTGCGGACGTGCGGGTCCGTCTCGCGCAGCTTCGGAGCTTCGTCCGCGGTCATGCGGGTCGGCTCCCGAAGACGCCGAGGAGTTTCAGGAGCCCCGCGAAGAGGACCATGCCGAGGGCGGCGCCGGCGCCGACGTGGAGGAGGCGCTCCATGAGCGTGATGCCTTGGCTGCCGCGCGCCCACGCCTCGACGTCGTACGTGCGGACGAGGCGGTCGAGGTACTCGGGCGTGATCTCGACCTTGACGCCGTCTAGGTCGTCGAGCGGCGCGGTCGCGGTGGGCCATGGGAGGATCTTGACGCCGTGCGCGAGCCAGACGCGGTGGCGTCCGAATCGGCGGGGCTCGACGTCGTGGTGGGGCCAGCTGCGGCCTTCCGCTTCGAGGAGGTCGTCGCGTCGGAGGACCTTGACGAGCTCGAGGTCGTGGCCGAGGAGCAGCACGCGGTCTTTCGTGAGGTAGCGGTCGAACACGTCACCAACTCCGCATAGGTTTCTGGAAGACAGTAGCAAGGACGAGGACGATCGTGAACAGGTGGACGAGGACGGTGACGCCCCAGAAGAGGCGGGCTTCCGCGTCGTCGATGGTGACGCGGTTCGCGGCGTAGAGGACGAAGTACAGGCTCACGACGGCGACGACGATGCTCGCCGCGCGTTGCCGGACCTTCGCGAGGTACGTGAGGAACGCGATGGGGGCTGCGAGGATGGCGAGCTCGTGGAGGGTGATGTTCACGTCATCCCCTCACGAGGTGGACGACGACGGCCACGAGCTGGGCGACCTTCTCCACGACCCACGCGACGACCGCGACGAGGCCTCTGGCGAGGCCTCTCCAGAACTCGATGGGCCACGTGACGCCCGCGGTCGGGGGTGTGGTCTCGGGGCTCGCGAAGGCGGCGAGGCACCCGGCCATGCTCACGTACCAGGTGAGGAAGATGCTGAGGCGGACCGGGGCCGCGATCCACGGGAGGATGAGCGCGATGGGAACACCGACGACCTCGCCGACGACGGGAAGGAGGACGTCGATGAATTCGGTGACGCCGGGGACCCATCCGACGACGAGGGTGAGGAACGCGCGCACGCCTCTTGCGGCGAGCTCGGGGAGGGTCTCGATGCTGAAGCACGGGATCCCGAACCAGGCGCGGCACGCGACCTGCTCCTCGAGGCCGCGGCCCGCCTCCTGGACGGTCGCGTACGTCCCGTACGTGGCGGCGTTGTACCGGACCGTGATGCGTTCCGCGTTCGAGGCCGCGTACGTGGCGGAGACCGCCGGGACGCTGGATTCGAGGAGGACGCCCGGGACGAGCGTCGGCCATTGCGTGGTGCCGAAGTCCTCGACGCGCCACAGCGTCCACGCGGTGTCGTGGCCCCCGACGCGGAACCCGGGGCCGAGGCCCGCGTGCGTGCCGCTCCAGTTGTGGCTGTGGACGATGAGCGTGGGCTGGCTCATCCACTTGTAGCGGTAGTAGCAGTTCGAGTTCGCGTTCCCGAAGTACGTCTGCGTGACGTTCGCCCGGTGACGGGCGGCGCCGTCGTGCCATTCCGCGGTGTGGCACGTCTCGTACGTGGCGTCGCTCCAGTGGCTCGCGATCGTGCTCGTGACGTTGACGTGGTCGGTGCCGTTGTAGCGGAAGGTCGTCGTGTACGACCAGCGAAACGTGGCGAACGCCTTCGGGATGGGCGTGACGTAGTCGACGTGCGTGCCCATCTCGCGGATGCGCTTCGCGTCGGCGGGGAGAGCGCCCGGTCTGACGTCGTAGACGCGCGGGTCGAAGCCGAACTCCATCGTACCCGCGAGCCCGGGGAGCTCCTGCTCCCAGTACACGCCCTCCGACGGGAGGACGTCGCGGACGTAGACGCCGACGGCGCTCGCGGCCGGCACGGTGAGCGCGAGGAGACCGACCGCGACGAGGGCGCGCGGGCTCAATGCGTCACCGCCTTGCCGCCGAAGGCGAAGATGAACGCGAGGACGAGGAGGATGACCATCCACGGCATGCCCGTGACGTCGGGGATGGGGGAGCTGAAGGCCCACGTGACCGCCGCGACGACGGCGCTGCGAAGGTCCGTGTCCTCCTGGGCGCGTTGGACGTCGCGGCGGACCGTGCGGACGCCGTCGCGGCCCTGCTCGACGATCTCGCCGCGCGCCTGCGACGGGAGGATGCCGCACGCGGTGCCGCCGACGCGGACCGCGCTGAAGTGGAGGGGGTATCCTGTCGCGTTGAGGACCGCGATCGTGTAGTTGCCGGCGTCGGCCGTCGTGTAGGTCCCGCTCGGGGGCGCGGTGTACGAGAACTTGTTCGACTCGCCCGCGTACCACGGGAGGACGCCCGGGGGCTGGATGACGGCGGCCCCGTTGAGGAGCCGCCACATGCCGACGTAGAGGTCCACGCTCGCGCTGCGCGTCAGGTTCGCGACGAGGGCGCCGCCGATGCTGGCGGTGAAGCACTCCTTCTCGGCCGTGATCGCGACGCCGCGCTCGACGCGGCTCGCGCTGCCTTCCTGCTCGGTGACGTTCCCGAGGACGAGCGCGCGCACGCAGAGCGGGGCGTTATTGCAGCTCGTCGGGAACGTGACCGCGAACTCGGCGTCCTCGTAGAGCTGGTGGTAGACGAACACCTGCACGTCCTGGTCGAGGACGGTGGACGTGTCGCACTGGCCCGCCGAGTTGGTGCGGCACGTGAGCGTGCCCGTGGTCGCGCCCTTGAGGACGAGGTCGGCGTCGCGGAGCGGCGCGCCCGCCGTGTCCGTCACCGTCCAGCGCGCGTTCGTCTCGAAGTCGCTGTACGTCCATGTGTTCGTGAGGCCGCCGAACGTGCCGCCGGTGACGGTGGAGAACGAGTTGAGGAGCTTGTTGTGCGTGAGGCTCGTGCTCGAGCTCGCGTGCGGCGCGAGCGTGCAGAGCGTCTCGCTCGTCGCGCCGAAGCGCTCGTTCACCGTGACGATGAGGCTCGTGCTCGCGGTCTGGTTGACCTGGTTGCGCTGGTAGCTGGGGAGGATCCATGTCGTGTAGTGGTACGTGTCGCTCCCGATCTGGATCGCGGTCCCGGAACGCGCGTTGCCGGCGTCGAGGTTCGCGGCGACGTACCCGCTCATCGAGGCCTTCGGCCACTTGCCGACGCTCGTCGGGTTCTTGACCGCGGCCGTGAAGAGGAGGTGCCCGCTCGCGACGCCCTTGCCCATCGCGAACGTGCCGCTGAAGGAGCCGCCCGGCGCGCTCGCGCAGTACGGCGTGTACGTGGTGACCGCGGGGGCGTTCGCGAGCACATAGTCGAGGCTCGCCTTCTTGAGCGTTTGATAGCTCCAGCCGGCGCGGCCGATGTCGTTCTCGTTGCTGCTGAGGAAGGGCGCCTTCACGACCCAGTCCGGGGCGATCGCGAGCGCGCGCTTGTCGACGACCCTGCCCCAGTTCGAGCCCCCGAAAGCCGCGTGCGTGAAGCCCGTGCTCCATTCGGCCATGCTGACGTACGTGTCCGCGTCGTCCGTGTACCCGAACGGGTTCTCGACGCGGCCGCTTGCCGCGGAGCAGAGCGCAATCATGGACGTCGTCGGGGCGTCGCACAGGTTCGCGTACTTGACCCGGCCCGTAGGTTGAAGGCTCGACGGGTTCCCGGTG
>DATDQL010000409.1:0-9403 GCA_035292305.1 Thermoplasmatota archaeon | reverse complement strand
GACCTCTCGTTCCAGGTCACGACGAGCCGGGAGCCCACGAACGAGCCGTTCTTCTTCAAGGTCGTCGCCTCGAAGCCCGTCCTCGTCTTCATCGGCCCCTCCGATGCCATTCCGCCCGCGACGTACCAGACGAGCTTCTGGGTCCCGAGCCTGGACGGTGGCCTCCTCGGCAGCACCTTCGGCCTCATCGCCCCGAGCGCGTCCTACGCGTACCCGCAGAAGGAGAACGCGCCCGGCCCGAACAGCCTCATCGTCGTCGGCGGCCCCCAGGACGCCCAGGTCAATTGGTTCGCCTCGAACGGCGCCGGAGGGAACCAACTCGTCAAGGCGCGCTCCGTGTGGCGCCTTTCGGGCTATGCGCCGGGAGCGTTCGTCGGGGTGTTCGCGCCGGCGGACCGCGGCATCATGCTCATGTCTTCGGGGTACCTCTCGCACCACGGCGCGCAGGCCGTGAGCGCGTACGGCGCGCCTGTCGGCACGACGCTCTTCATGGCGCCGACGCAGACGACCTCGGCGGCGATCATCGGCCACGAGGCCTCCGCGGTCACCGTCCTCAACGTCGAGGACCCGGCGAAGTTCTACCCGCGCGAAGCCCCGTACGCGCTGGAGGCCGGGTGCCAGAACGCCTGGATCCCACCTGGCCCGACGTGGATCACGCACGATTCGTACGTCTGGCAGGTGCGCAGCTCCGGCATGGTGTCCGCGATCTACGGCGACCGCGGTCTCTACGCCGTCGGCGGCCTCGAGGCGCGCGACTTCCACGTGCTCCTGCGCTCCGCGGCGACGCTCTACACCGTCGAGGCGAAGGGCTTCGTCATGCCGTTCTACCCGCAGACGCGCGTGGACATCGAGCGGTACAACGAGACGCTCGGACGCTACACGGCCGTCGTCCAGCGCGTCGTCGGGCCCGAGTCGTACCTCGCGACGAAGCCCGGCACGACCGATCCGGTGATGATCGGCGACGAGAAGGACCCGGGGTGCTACCGCATCCGGTCCTCGAAGCCGGTCCTCGTCTACACGTTCGCGGAGGAGTCGACCTCGGACGGGGCGAACACGTTCCCGTTCTCCACGTTCGTCGGCGGCCGCGTCCGTCCGCCGCTGCACGCGTTCGGCGACGTCGAGTTCTACGGCCCGCTCGTGTCGTGGACGACGAAGCTCCTCCAGGAGACGGTGAAGCCCGGCGACCAGGTCGTCGCGACGTTCGAGGTGCAGAACCTCGGCCGCTCCGCCGACGGTCGCGCCCTCGCGGACAGCGTGAGCATCGTGACGCGCACGCAGAAGGGCGCGCCCGCGTGGACGACGCGCCTCTCCACGGCCTTCGAGGCGAACGTCCCGGGAGGCGAGACGCGCTTCGTCACGGTCGCGGTCGACGTGCCGAAGGACGCGAAGACCGACGAGACGCTCGACCTCGAGCTCGTGGCCGTGTCGGAGACCAACCCCGCGATCCGCGACTCCGCGCTCCTCCAGATCACGGTGCAGACGCGCTACGAGATCGAGCTCTCGTTCAGAGCGAACAGTCGCGCAACGCTCCAGTCCGTCATCGACCCGGGCACGACGCGCGAGTTCCTCGTCCGCGTCAAGAACGTCGGGAGCGGCCCCGACGGCGTGAGCTTCACGATGCTCCGCGCGAACCCATTCGGGTTCGAGGCGGACGTGTGCGTCGAGCGCGACGACGGCACGTGCGAGTCGTTCCTCGACCCGCAGGGTCTCGCGCGCCTCGGGGTCGACGGGCGCCCCGTCTCGCTCCAGCTCGGCGTCAACGAGGAGCGGGACGTCGTCCTCACGGTGAAGGCGCCGAAGACGAGCGAGCCCGCGCAGCACAACTTCGTCGTCGAAGGCACCTCGACGAGCGACTCCGCGAGCCGCAAGCAGCTCACGCTCGTCGCGCTCACGAACGCGCGCACCGCTCTTCGGATCCTCGCCGTCAACGACACGTTCGACGTCGCGCCGGGCGTCGACGCGACGCTGCCGATCGAGGTCATCAACGAAGGCGTCGAGACGGTGGTGGACGTGCGCCTGCGCGCCGCCGACCTGCCGGGATGGAACCTCACGCTCGACCCCGTCAGCTTCGAGCTGCGCTCCCCGGGCGTCGTGGACCCGCGCGACGACCGGCCGCTCGACCGGCGCATCGTGAACCTCACCGTCCGCGCAGGGCCCGGCGCTGCCGTCGGGTTCCTCATGCCGATCGAGGTCGTCGCCGCCTCGGGCACGCGTCTTGGCGACGCCGAGGCGCCGGAGACGAAGGCGTTCGTGACGGCGACCGTCGTGAACAACTTCACCCTCCTCGTCCCGGAGCTGCTCGAACGCTCGGTGCTGCCCGGCGCTGAGGTCGGCTACGACCTCGAGCTCCTGAGCCTCGCGAACGGGAACTTCACCGTCGCGCCCGTGGCCACGCGTCTGCCCCCCGGCTGGGAGCTCTCGTCCGTCGATCCTCCCGTGTCCTCCCTCGTGCCGGGCGGGCGCGCCACGGTTCACCTCGTGCTCAAGACGCGGGCGAACGAGGCGGCTTCCCTCTACCAGGGCGACTTTGGCTTCGTCCTCGAGGACGAAGGCGGACGGCGCGGCGTCGTGACGGCCCCCTTCGCCCTCCGCGTGAAGCGTCACGTCGACTACGTCGCGGTCCCCGACGGTGCCTTCGTCGTGCCGCCGGGCGGAGTCACGCGCGCGAGCTTCGCGGTCACGAACACGGGGAACGTCAACGCCACGCTCGAGATGAGCGTGGACGCGCCGGCGGGTTGGATCGGCGCGCTCGTCGACAACCGGCAGTCCCTTCTCGAGCTCGCTCCCGGCGAGGCGAAGGCGGTGGACGTGCGCGTCGAGGCCGCGGAGGACCCCGCCGGGAACGAGGCGGAGTTCGGCCTCGTCGGGAACATCCCGCTCGAACGCGAGAAGTCGACGCCGTTCCGCGTGACGGTCCTGCGCGACGACCTCGTCGTCACGAAGGTCGAATCGCTCACGACGCGGCTGCGCACGGGGGAGCCGGCCGTCTTCCAGGTCACGCTCGTGAACAACGGGACCATCCCGCGCACGAACGTGGAGGTCGCGCTCGTCGTCGACGGCCACATCGCGCGCAACGTCACGATCCGCAGCATCCCTCCCGGCGAGGCGCGCGTCGTGCAGATCCCGTGGAACGTCGTTCCCGCGGATTCGCTGGCGGTCGTCGTCGACCCCGAGAACGTCTACCGGGAAGAGGACGAGGAGAACAACCGCGTCGTCTTCGATCTCGCGGGCGCGCAACGCGTGAACCTGCCCGCCGCGGGCGTCGGCCTCGTCGCAGCGGCCGCCGCCGCGGCGGCGGCCGCACGGGCGAAGGATGAAGGATGCAGGTCGAAGGATGAAGGGAAGGGGACGAGGGGTCGCGGGCCGAAGGGCATGTCCCGCTCGCCCTTCGATCGGTCCTCCGCTCTGCCACAGCCCGAGGACCCTTCGTCCCTCGCCTCGCCGATCGGCCCTTCGTCGCTGCCCTCGCCCCTCGGCCCTTCGTCCTTCCCCGTCATCCCTCGACCCTCATCCGTCATCCGTAGCCCTTCCGACAAGGGGGCTCGTTGAATGCGACTCCCCCCGGCCCTCGTCCGCGCCGTCGCGTGGACGACCGCGCGCCGCCGGGTCATCTTGCCTGTGCTCTTCGTCGTCCTCGTGGTCGCGAACGTCGTCGCGTTCGCGATCCTCGCGCCACCGTTCCGCAGCGGCGTCTCGGTCCAGGTCACGCCGCCGGGGCCCGGCGCGGGCGTCGAGGCGCCCCCGCCCGACGTCGACACGGACGGCGACGGCGTCCCGGACCTCGACGAGCTCTACCTCTACGGCACGGACCCGACGCGGGAGGACACGGACGGCGACGCTCTGCCGGACGCCTGGGAGGGCAAGTACCGCCGCTACGATCCCCTGTCGGGCGACTTCACGCCGGACCCCGTCGTCGAGGACGGCGCGTCCGACCCGGACCACGACGGGGCGACGAACCTCGAGGAGTACCTCGGCGGCGCCGACCCGAACGACGCGGACACGGACGACGACGACCTGCCCGACGGCTGGGAGATCCGGAACGGCCTCGACCCCACCGCGTCGAATCGCGGCAAGGACACGGACGGCGATGGCGCGAGCGACAGCGAGGAGTTCGCCCGCGGCACGCACCCCGCGCGCCTCGACTCCGACCTCGACGGCCTGCCCGACGCGCGCGAGATCGAGCTCGGCACGGATGCGTCGCGCTACTCGACGAGCGGTTCCTCCGTCGCGGACGGGTGGCTGCTCGCGTTCGGTCTCGACCCCAAGTCGCCCGACGTCGCGTACAAGGACCTCGACGGCGACGGCATGACCGTCCAGGACGAGTTCAACTGGTCCGCGCGACGGTTCGACTTCCTCAAGGACCTCTCAGAGATCGAGGCGGCGCAGAACTTCCGCCGCGGCCTCGATCCGACGAACCCCGACACGGACGCCGACAAGGCCGGCGATGGCTGGGAGGTGCGGTTCGACCTCGAGCCGCTCGCCGGCGGCGATGGCGGCGAGGACCTCGACGGCGACGGCCTCTCGAACCTCGAGGAGTTCGCGGCCGACTCCGACCCTCGTCGCGTCGACACGGACGGCGATGGGCTCACCGACTTCGACGAGGCGCGCACCGGCTGGAAGATCCGCCTCGAGGAGCGCGACCTCACGGTCTTCTCCGACCCGTCCCGCCGCGACTCGGACGGCGACGGGCTCACCGACCCCGAGGAGCGCCAGGGCTTCGCCGTCCGCGGCGGCTCGCGCGTCGATTTCTGCGGGGCCGGCCCGTGCGGGCTGAACCCGAAGAACCCGGACACCGACCTCGACGGCCTCGCCGACGGATCCGAGATCCTGTACGAGGTCTCGCCGCGTCTCGACCCGCTTGTCGCCGACACCGACGGCGACGGTCTCCTCGACGGAGCCGAGGTGCGATTCTGGGAGGATCGCGGCAAGAGCCTCACGGCCGCCGACGCCGCGCGACTCGCGGAGGAGCGCGCCGACGTCCTCGGGGCGCGCGAGACGCCGCAGGCCGCGCGCGAGGAGGTCTCGCCGGTCGGCGACGTCGACGGCGACGGCGTCCCGAACGTCGTCGACCCCGACAGCGACGGGGACAAGCTCGACGACGGGCTCGAGGTGAAGCCGGGCCTCTGGCGCGGCTCGCCCGGCTCGGACCTGCGTTTCCCGTACCCGCCGAGCGACCCGCTCTTCCGGGACACGGACGGCGACGCGCTGCGCGACTCGTGGGAGAAGGAGTTCGCGCGCTGGGACCCGGACTGCGGGCTGTGGAACCTCGACGGCTCGCGCGCGAACTCGTACCTCCCGTGCCCCTCGAAGAACGACGGGAAGACCGACGCCGACCGCGACCTCGACGCGGACGGCGTCCGGTACGAATCCGGCGCGTACCGCGAGCGCCGCCTCCACGTCTTCACGAACGTGCTCGAGCAGCTCGCGGGCACGGACCCGAACGACCCGGACACCGACAACGACGGCATCCCCGACGGGTGGGAGTCGTTCTTCACGGAGGCCGGCCGGCGGCTCGGTGTCGTCGTCCGTCTCGACCCCACGGACGGCACGGACGCGAACGACACGTCGAAGACGCTCCCGTACCTGCGGTTCGCGGGAACCAGCGTCGGCTCCGTCGAGCCTCTCGAGAACGAGTCCATCCTCGACGTGTTCGGCGACGTGGGCACGCCGGACGGCGGCTCGCAGACCGTCGTCTCGCTTGCAGGCGAGGAGCACGTCTCGTACCTCTCCGAGTTCCTCGCCGCGACGGACCCGACCTCCGCGGACACGGACGGCGACGGCCTGCCCGACGCATGGGAGTTCCACTTCACGAAGGTCGGCGGCTTCACCGCGTCGGATTCGACGAACCCCTTCAACCCCGTCCTCGACACGGCCTCGAAGGACCCGGACCAGGACACGCTCACGAACCTGCAGGAGGCGGAGGTCCTCGACCCGGAAGGCCGCGCAGGGCTCAACCCGCTCCAGGCCGACACCGACCTCGGCGGCATCACGGATGAGAAGGAGCTCGGCGAACTCGGCCCCGAGGGCCCGCTCGACCCCCGCAACGACAACCTCGATCTCGACGCGGACGGCGACGGCCTCACGAACGGCGAGGAGGCGTTCAAGTACCGCACGTCCCCGAGCCTCGCGGACTCCGACCGCGACGGGCTGCTCGACGGCGGCAACGTCGACCTCGACCTCGCGCGCCCCTCGGACGTCACGAAGTCGAAGCGCTTCGAAGCGGCCGGCGTCATCGGCGTGCACCTCTCGACGACGGTGTGGCGGTACTACGGCGAGGGCACGCTCGACGACCCGGACCGCACCGACCCGACGAAGGCGGACACGGACGCCGACGGCCTGCCCGACGGGTGGGAGGCGTTCTACAAACTGCCCGCGCGGATCTACACGGCCGGCGCGACGAGCGATCCCGACGGCCTCGACGACAGCCAAGAGTACGGTCTCGGCAAGCCTCTGGGCTGGGACGCGCGCAAGACGTGGTGGTTCGGCACCGACCCCACGCAGCGCGACACGGACGCGGACGGCGGCGCGGACGGCGGGTTCGACCGTCAAGGCCGCCAGGTCGGCCAGGACCTCGACTACGACAACGACGGCGTCAACGACCTCACCGGAGAAGACCCGTTCCCGTTCTACGACCACAACGACACGGGCAAGGTCCGCACCACCGACGCTGCCACGATGCGCGGGTGGGTCGTGAGCGGCGGCCGGACGCGCACGCACCTCCTCGACAAGGATGGCGACCGCATACCCGACGTCGCCGACCAGGCCGTCGCGACGTTCAAGGGCCTCCAGGTCTCGTTCCCCGATTCCGACGGCATCCTGCCGAAGGGCGGCGCGCTCCGCATCACCGGTCAACTCGTCGCTGAGACGAACGACGGCGACGTGCCCGTGCCGCGGGCCGTGGTCGTCGCGAACATCGACGGCGTGGGCGGGGACGCGAGCCGCGTGCTCGGGATCGCCGTCACGCACACCGACGGGACGTTCTCCCTCGAGGCCGCCGCGCGTCGCGACCGCTGGTACGAGGTGCCGCCGGGCGGCAACGTCACCATCTTCGGCGTGCCGCGCGCGGCCGGCCAGAACGTCACATGGTCGCTCAACACGACGCTCCTCCAGCCGAAGGCGACGGACCGGCGCGTCGTGGTCTGGAACTACGGCGCCTCCGCGGTCGAGGGCCGCATGTCGTTCTCCAAGGTGCCGTGCTCGGCGCTCACGGCGACGTTCCCGATCGATTGCGCAGGGCCCTTCCACGCCGAGGGTCTGCGCAGCTCCTTCGATCGCCCGACCGACATCGGCCGCCCCGTGAAGATCAAGACCGCGACCGCCCTCGAGCTGCCTTCCGGCGGCGGTGTGCTCCGCGCCGGCAACGGCGGGAACCTCACCGGGACCGGCCGCCTCGTGGACGCCGCGGGCGACGGCATCCCGACCCGTGCCGTGACGGTCACGTGGCAGGGCGCGGGCAAGGCCGTCACCACGGCCCCCGACGGCACGTTCCCGATCGCGTTCGCCGCGGGCACCTTCCCCGCCCCCGGGTTCTACGACATCTCGGCCACGTTCATCGGCGACGGGGACCGCGTGTACCAGTCCTCGACGGGCACCGGCCGCGTCGCGATCGCCTTCGACACGCGCATCACGGCGAGCGTGCGCAACCCCGGGCTCGTCGTCGCCGCGGGAACCGAGCTCGTCGTCGAAGGCAACCTGACCGACTACCTCGGCGCCCCCGTCGGGAACGCGACGGTCGTCGTGCGGTTCCTCTCCGGCGGCGTCGAGAACCGCACGGAGGAGGACGGCTCGTACCGCATCGTCGTCCCTGCGCCGGACGACGTCCTCGCGGGGACGCAGCGCGTCGTCGCGGAGTTCCCCGGCGACGACCTCCACAAGGCGAGCTCGATCGCGCAGCCCATCTACGTCACCGTCAAGCAGAAGACGCGCTTCGCAGCGTTCGGCGGCGACCGGCCCATCACCGAGCCCCTCGTCATCGAGGGCTCCCTCCTCGACGCCGCGAACCAGAGCGTCCGCGACCCGACGAGCCGCGAGAAGCTCAAGGTGCGCATCGTCGGGCCCGATTTCGTGACCGAGTCGGACCTCAACGAGAACGGCGTGTTCACGACCGCGCTCGATAGCGCGTCGCTCCCGACCGTGGGCCTCTACCCCGTCCGTCTCACGTTCGTCGGCTCGCCTCTCTACGCGCCCGCGACGACCGTCGTCGAGTACCGGCTCGTGTCCACGTCGTCCTTCGTCCTCTCGGAGCAGCGCGTCCCGCGAGGCATCGACAGCGCCGTGACCGGCCGCCTCGTCGACGGCCGCGGCGACGGCATCCACGCTGGTTCCGTCGACATCGTGTTCGGGGACCTCACGCTCGGCTCGTTCCTCACGAACGAGACCGGTGGCTTCGAGGCGCCGATGCGCCTCCCGCCCGCCTCCGCGCTCGGCCCGGTCAAGGTCCGCGTGACGTACAACGGGACCTCGGACGGCCTCTACGCCGCCGCGACCCCCGGCGTCGCGACGTACCACGTCGTCGCGCGGACGCGTCTCATCCTGCCCGACCGCGACGTCCCGACGGGCGAATTCGTCCTCAACGGCAGCCTCATCGACGACGGCGGCTCCGCCGTCGGCGGAGAGGAGGTCCGTATCACGCTCGAGGGGATTGACGTCGGACGCGCGCGGACGGATTTCGAGGGCGGCTTCGAGGTCGTCGTGAACCCGGCGTGCCTCGGCGTCGCGGCGGGCGGCGCCTGCCCGGGCGGGTCCGTGCTCGCCAGGACCTATACCGCGCGCGCGGCATTCCCCGGCAGCCTCGTCTACGCACCGGCCGATGCCCGCTCGACGATCCGCGTCCTCGCGCGGACGGACATCATCGTCGACGAGCTCGGGACCGTCGCCCGCGGGCAGGACCTCGAGGTCCGCGGCCGCCTGATCCAGGAGGACGGGCACGGCGTTCCTCGCGCGCCCATCGTGGTCACGCTCGGCGGGAAGGACCGCAACGTCACGATCGGCCGCGCGCTCACGCTCCCGAACGGGAGCTTCGTCGTCGACGGCCCCGTCCCCTCGACGTTCGCCCGCGGCCCTGCACCGCTTCGCGTCTCGTACGCAGGCGACGCGAACCGCAGAGCGAGCGAGGAGGTCGTCATCGTCGACGTCGTCGCCCCCACGCACCTCCAGCTCAAGCTCCCGAACCGGCTCGACGTCGGCGACTCGTTCACGGGCACGGTCATCCTCGTCGACGACGAGGGCAAGCCGGTGCCGAATGCGATCATCCGCGTGCGGTTCAGCGGGTACCCCTATCCCTTCACGCTCAAGACGAACGAGACCGGCGAGACGAGCTTCCCCGGCAAGATCGTCGAGGCCGGCCAGAGCGAGGTCGCCGTACGCTTCGCCGGGGGCGGCCCGCTCCTCGGCGCGACGGAGT
>DATDQL010000408.1:0-4232 GCA_035292305.1 Thermoplasmatota archaeon | reverse complement strand
GGTCCCCCGGCCCGGCCCGGCCTTGCTGCTCCTCGTGCTCGTCGCCGTGCCGCTCGCGTCGGCGCAAGGCGTGCCGCCGGGCACGCCGCTCGACCCCGTGCAAAACCCCTTGCGCCTCGCCGCGGGGGCGGACATCGCGGACGTGCGGCCGAACTCGGGCTTCGGCCTGACGAACCTGTCCGTGCAGGTCCACTGCACCGCGCTCAGCGTGCAGGACCCGACGACGGTCGACCTCGTCGTCGAGGGCGCGCCCGCGTACTTCACCGTCACCGTCACGCCCGCTTCCGTCGTGTTCCCTCCGAACCAGCCGGTGCCGACGACGCCGCCGACGCCGCCTTGCGCGAACGAGTTCCGCGTCCAGGACGCCTACCTCTTCGTGGCCGCGACCGGGGACGCGCCGGCGGACGTCCCGGGCATGCTGACCGTGACGGGAAAGATCGCGGGCACCGACAAGACGGCGGCGACGTTCCTCAACGTGAGCGCGTCCGCGTACACGGCGATCGACCTCTCCAGCGAAGAGACCTCGGGCAAGGCCGAGCCCGGGAACCCGTGGACGTTCGACGTCACGGTCCGCAACCGCGCCAACGCGATGGCCGAGGTGGAGCTCGTCGGCGGCTCGCCGCACGGCATCAAGGTGAAGCTCGCCGGCGGGCAGGTCGGCTCGACGCAGGCCGGGGACCCCGCGAACACGGCCGCGTTCCCCGTGGAGGTCTCCGTGGACGCGTCGGTCGTGAACGGGCGCTACCCGATCTGGGTGAACGCGACGACCTCGGCCGTCGGGAAACCGAACGTGCGCGGCGACCGGGACTCGCTCCAACTCTCGCTCGTCGTCTCCGGCGGCGCGCTCCCGCCCGGCGAGGAGGAGAACGGGCTTCCGGCGGCCGCGCTCGCCGCACCGGTGGCGCTCGCGCTCGCCGCCGCGACGGCGCGCCGGCGGCGGTAGGAACGGCCGCGCGGGCCGCGGACCACGGCCCTACGGCAGGAGGCCGAGGTGTCCCCAGCCTGGATCCGGCGGTGCTCCCGCGGGGCATCCGAGTCCCTGGTCCACGGCGACGAAGAGCGAGACGAACGCCGTCATGTCGCAACTCGGCCCGCTCGCGGAGCAGTCGCGGGAGTCCCATTCGACGCCTTCGACCCCGATCCCCGAGTTGGTCACGCCGACCCCACGGCCTTGACAGTGATCCCCCGCGAAGTTGGTGCAGGACGCGTAGCCGCGGACCTGGAGCGGCAGGACGAACGGCATGAAGACGGTCGCTGCGTTCTCCCTGTATCCGGAGCTGCCCGGAGCATCGCACCCCTCCGACCCGGACGCGGAGCCCCCGACGCAGTACGACGTGAGGGGGGGCGAATCGCACTGCATGGAATCCGCGTCGGCGGCCGGGGCGAGCCCGCCGAGGAGCGTCATCGTCGCGACGACCGCCAGCGCAAAGGGGGACATGCGCCGCGATGCCCGTGGGAGGAGATGACATCTTGCTGGAATTCGGCTGCGACGCGCGTGCCGAGGCCGCGACGCCGCGACACGACCTCGGGCGGGTCGCGCCTCGACGGACCCGCCCCAGCACGGGCACGAACGCGCCAGGAGCCGCGGCTCGGCCGACCGGAAGGCTCTTGAGCGCCTCGCCCGGTCCGCGGCCATGCGCGCGCGCCTCTTCGCGGCCGCCCTGCTCGTCGTGCTCGCCTCGGCCGCCTCGGCGCAGGTGCCCGCGACGCCGAGCGGGACGCCCCTCGACCCGGTCACGAACCCGCTCCGCCTCGCGGCGGGCGAGGTCCCCGCCGAAGTGAGGGCGGGGAGCTCCACCAGCACGAACCTCTCCGTGCAGGTGCATTGCACCGCGCTCCACCCGCAGAACCCCGTCGGCGTGACGCTCACGCTCGACCCCGTGCCCGAGGGCGTCACGATGCGCCTCGTCCCGGAGATCGTCGTGTTCCCGCCGAACGGAGGCGCGACGACGCCCCCGACCGCGCCCTGCGCGAACGAGTTCCGCGTCCAGGACGTCCTCGTCAGCATCCAGACGACCGCGAAAGTGCCGGCGTTCACGCCCATCCCCCTCTCCGTGCTCGGCACGATCAACGGGACGGAGAAGGTCGCTCGTGCCTACTACAACATCACCCCCGGCGCGTACGTCGCCTTCGCCTCGCGCTTCCCCGGGAACTGGAACAACGGGTTCGCCGAACCCGCGAAGCCTTGGAAGTACGACATCGAGATCGAGAACCAGGGCAACGTGCGCCTCCAGGTCGAAGTCGCGACCGGCGTGAACCACACGAAACTGAAGGTGAAGGGCGCCGGGTCGTCCCTGGGCTCCACCGCCGTCGGCGACCCGTCCGACCTCGGGAAGGTCACGATCGAGGTCACGCCCGAGGCGTCGATGATGAACGGCCGCTACACGGTCTGGGCGAACCTGACGGGAACCCCCATCGTCCCCGGCAAGCCCGACCTGCGCCCCCACATCGAGCACCACTACACGTTCGTGAACGTGCGAGGCGCCACGGACCCGGCGGCCGAGGACGACGAGAAAGGGCTTCCGGCGGTCGCTCTCGCGGCGCCGGTCGCGCTCGCGCTCGCCGCGGCGACGGCGCGGCGCCGACGGTAGGACGAGAGCGCTCCCGGCGTCGGCCGGCGCTCCGTGGTCGCTCCGCGTGCCGTCGCGCAGGAACGTTCGCGGTCCTCGGTGACCCGCGGCGCCGTGGCGAACGACCGTCCGCTCCTCCGTCCATCGCGCCGAAGCATGGAACGTCGGGCGAGCAAGGGCATCCTGCGCCCCACACGCAGCAACAGGCTCATATGCAGGCACCTCCTCCTTCGAGACCGTGCCGGAAACGCTCACGAAGGAGCAGCTGGGCCGGCATCTTGCGCGCCAGCAGGGGTTCGCCCAGCCGTTCGCCGACACGCTCACGTGCCTGCGGAGCACCGCCGGCCTCTACGCGACCGCGCCGGGTGTGAACATCGCTCTCCTCGCGCGCGTTCGGTCGTTCAACCCCGCCTCGCTCGAGGACGCGATCGAGCACGACAAGTCCGTCGTGCGTGTGCAGGCGATGCGCGGCCTTCTCTACGCGTTCCCTCGGGACCTCGTCGCCGCCGCCTTCGTCGCGACGAGGTCGCAGGTCGAGGGCTGGGCGCGCAAGCTCCCGACGTACGACCTCCGCCCGGAGGACATGGCCACGTACCGCGACACCGTGTCGAGCGCGACGCTTGGGGGCCCCGCGACGATCATGGAGATCGGGCGCGCGATGGAAGGCCGCCTCAGCGACCAAGGGCTGCAGACGCTCGTCACGCTCCTTTGCGCCGAGGGGTTCCTCGTGCGCGCGTACACGAAGGGCGGGTGGCGGGCGAACCTCCACGCGTACCAGCGCTTCAAGGACTGGCTCCCGGGGCTCGACATCCAGGGCATCACGCGCGAGGAAGCCCAGAAGCGCCTCGCCGCGGCCTACTTCCGCGCGTTCGGTCCCGCGACGCTCGACGACTTCCGTCGCTGGAGCGGGTTCTCCGACGCGGAGGTCGACTCCGCGGTCGGCGCGCTCGAGCTCGACACGATCGCCGTCGAAGGACTGCGCGACGACTACCGCTACCCCACGGCGCGCGCGAAGGACCTCAAGCAGCCGGCGCTGCCGCCTCGCCTCGTCCTCCTCCCGCCGAACGACGTGTACCCGACCGCGTACGCGGACCGCCGACGGTTCCTGCCCGAGGGGAAGAGCGTGTACGTCTTCGACCGCGCCGGCAACTCCACCTCCGTCGTCGTCGCGGACGGACAGATCGTCGGCCTGTGGGACTTCGACGCGAGCCGCCGCAAGCTCATCGTGCGCACGCACCTCTGGACCGAGGTGCGCGACTTCGACCGGCTCCTCACGCCCTCCGTCGACCGCCTCGCGGACCTGCTCGCCGTGCAGGAGGTCCAGATGGAGAAGGCACCGTTGCCGCCCCCGCTCAACGAACGCCCGCCGGGCACGTATGCGAGCCCCCTCAAGGGCGTGCGGGAAGAGAAGCCCGTGAAGACCGGCGCGCCGAAGACGCCGCCATCCTAGACGGCCGCGACCGCCGGGTCCAGGACCCCGACCGCCTCGAACGCCGCGCGCCGTTCGGCGCAGCTTCGGCATCGGGCGCACGCACGCTCGCCGGCCTCGTAGCAGCTCCACGTGATGTCGAGCGGCACGTCGAGCTCGAGGGCGAGGCGGACGACCTCCTCCTTGGTGCGCTGCCCAAGCGGCAGCGCGATGGCGAAGGGACGCTCCCGGTA
>DATDQL010000407.1:0-6125 GCA_035292305.1 Thermoplasmatota archaeon | reverse complement strand
CCCGGGCGCGCGAAAGGGGAGGCCCCTGAAATACGTTCGCCGACGGAGGTTCATGCCCGAGACGCAACGGGAACATCTGGGAGAAAGCCTGGGGGGAACCCTACGCGGCCACACCGCGCCGTCGGGCGCGGTGCGTCTCGCCCGGCGCGACGCCGGGCGAGATTTCCCCCCAGACCCCCTTCCCAAGGGAGGGCACGGGGTCTTCGACCCTCCCGGCTGGAGCCGGCTGCTACCGGCATCCCCATGGGTCCGACGGTCCGAGCTTGGACGATAGGGGCAGAGCAATAGGCTCGGGCCGCCGGGCGATCAGCGTCAGGTGTGCGCGTCGCGCGCGGCTTCAGGCGCTCGCGAGTCCGGCGCCGGAGCCCTGGCGGAGCGCGGCGGCTTCGCTCTCGGACTCCTCGGTCGAGCCGTCCTCGCGGATGTGGACGCGGCGGACGCGCGTGGAGCCGCGGCACACGACGTACGCGACCATCTCGGTCACGCCGTCGGGTTGGAGCGTCGGCGGCTCGACCGCGACGATCTCGGCGGCCGGGTCGAGCGGCAGGTGGAGCGTCGCGGCGTCCTCGCGGTAGGAGTCGACCGTCACGACGAGCGTCTCCCCGCTCTTGAGGTACCGCGCGAGCGCGTCGAGGTGGCACTCGCGCCGACCCCCCGATTCCACGAGCATTCTGGCTTTCATCATCGGCAACATCTCCCCCTCTCCCGGGGTGGACGACGCTCGGCAGAGACGCTATTAAAGCTTGCTACACCGTAGCACGGCCTGTCTTCCCGCCGGCCGGACCGGTCCCGACCGCGGCATCCATGCACCCCACGCAACGCCGCCGCCGCGCGCCGCGCGTCTCCACCGGAAGCGATGGTCGCGCGGAGGAAGTCGCCGAGACGGACCGCGCAATTGAATGCGCCGCGCGACGGTCGGCGGCGCGATGGCGCTCGCGCACCCGTACAGGCCGCGGTACACGTGCGACCGCTGCGGCGGCGAGATGCTCGACGTCCACTGCAAGCTGAGCTGCCGAAGGTGCGGGTTCGTCCGCGATTGTTCCGACCCGTGAAGGCTACCCCTTCCGCGCGAGAGCCTCGACACGGAGGACCCGGATCCTCCCCGGTGCGACGACGCCGTAACCTCCAAGCGCGGACGGCGGGTGCTCCGCGAAGAGCCGCCGGACCTCCGCCTCGCGCTCGGGCGGCATCCGCGCTCGCGCGAACCAGGGCTCGAGGTCGAACTCCGAGGATGCCGCCTCCAACCGTTCGACCGCGAGGCCCGCGACCTCGAGCGCGGCGCGCCATTCGGCGAGAGACCACGAGTGCCCGTGACTTGGATCCCGCAGGCGTTCGACGCGGTCGATGACGGCGGCCTCCGCCGCGCCCTCGGGCGTCGTCAGGTCGAACGCGTGCAGGGACCCGCCGCGGCGCAGGACGCGCGCCGCCTCGCGACAGAACAGGCCGAGGTCGGCGAAGTGATGCGGCGCGATCCGGGAGACCACGATGTCGACGCAGCCTTCGCGGAAGGGAAGCGCGAGGGCGTCCGCGCACGCACCCTCGATCGCCGGCGCCTCGGGCATCCCTGCCCGCGCAGCGCGCAGCGCTTGGAGCATGCCGCGCGTGGCATCGAGCGCGACGACGCGGCAGCCCGCTGATACGAGCGCCCGCGCGGCGTTCCCGCCACCGGTCGCGACGTCGAGCGCGAGGAGGCCGGGCCGCGCGCCGACCGCGGCGACCATGCGCGCGAGCTCGCGCGCGTCTGCGTGGGAGGCGCTCGCGCCGTACTCGCCGACGCGCGGCGCATAGTAGTCTTGCGCCCGCCGGACCGCGTCCGGCGGCGCATGAGGTCGGCGGACCTCGTCGCTCATCCTTCGGGGTTCCGCCTCACCGGCGTCCGCGGCGGACCGTGCGCTTCGCCCTGCGGGCCTTGCCGGCCTTCGCGCGCGCGGGCTTGCGCTTCTTCGCGGCCGGCTTCTGCTTCGCCTGGCGGAACGGTTCCGACACGGAGACGACGTAGCCGTCGGGGTCCACGATCATGAACATGTTCTCCATGCCGACCTGCGCGCCGAGCGCCTGATCGATCTCCCAGCCGGAGCGCTCGACCTTCCCCCAGATCTTGCGGACGTCCTTCGTCTCGATGCCGACGAGGACGCCCTTCCCGAGGTCGCCGCGCATCCACGCCCGGTCGTCGGCGTCGAGCCAGGGGCTCTCGTTCGGGAAGATCGTGAGCGTCGCCCCGCCGATGTCGGCGACGGCGAACCCGACGCCCTCGAACGCCTCGCGCCGGAACCTCAGTCCGAGAAGCTTGTAGAGCTCGACGCTCTTGTCCACGTTGCCCACGTTCAGGACGACCCCGAGTGTCGCGGCCATGTTGACCCAGGCCGCGCGAAGCGCTGGGCGTGCAAATACCTACCCTGATGCCAGGCGCCCCTGGACGCGCGAAAGCGCGAGACGGAGCGCCGCCCAACCGAGGAGCGCGACGACGACGCTTCCGAGGACGACCGACCACGCGCCGGTGCCGCCGGTCCCCGCGGCGAGGCGGGCGATCGCGTTCATGGGAGAGACGGGGAGCGCGAGCGTGAGGGCGAGGAGGAGGAACAGGCCGCCCGCGTAGAGCACGTGCGTGCGGTTCCGGTCCTGGACGAGGAGAGCGACGGCGCAGGCGAGGAGCGCGAGGACGACCGCGCCCGCGGTCGCAAGGACGAGGATCCCGACGGCGCCGAGCGGGTCGACCGGGAGGTGGTTGACGGCGAGGAGGAGGAACCACGCGCCCACGAGCGGCGGCACGAGCGCCGCGTTCGCGAGGACCTTCCCCTCGACGATGTCGTGCGCCGTCGCGGGGGAGGCGAGGAGCAGCGGGAGCGTGCCACGCTGCACCTCCTCCGTCAAGGAGTCCGCGACGAGGGCGCCGGCGAGGACGACCGGCAGGAGCGCGAGAAGAGGCACGAGCAGGGAGTAGACGAACGAGAAGTGCCCGGCCTGGTCCGGGATGTCGAGCACGATCGGGTCCGCGAGGAGGCGATCCTCGTGCGACGTGCGCAGGTCGCGCTCCGCCTTCTCGAGCCCCTGCTTGACCTTGACGAGCGTCAGGGTCGCGCGGAAGTCGCCGTCGGGAAGGACGAGATGTGCTTTCCACGGGACGGTGCCGTCCGGGGGCGGGCGCGCGAGGAGCACGGCGTCGGCGTCGCCACGGCGGAAGGCGGCGAGCGCGTCCTCGTCCGACGCGAACGCGAGCGGCCGGACGCCGGCGTCCACGAGGTACGGGTCGAATGGCGACGTCCCGTTCGTTGCGACGACCGGCACCGCGTCCACGGGGAACGCGGAGGGGTCGACGAGCGCCGTGAGGCCGACGACGAGGAACGAGCTGAAGCCCGCGACGAAGACCTGGATGATGACGGCGAGGAGGATGGTCCGCTCCCGGAAGACGCCCTCGAGCTCCCGCCGCGCCACGACCCAGCGCGGCCTCATCCCTCGAGCCTCCCGACGCGGGCCACGACCGTCCAGTTGTACGCCGTGTGGACCGCGATCGCGAGCGCGAGTGCCGCGAGGAACGAAGCTCGGCCGCCGCGCGCGCCCCACGCTGAGATGGTGGCCGTGCCCACGTGCAGGAAGAGCGGGCCGAGGAGCAGCACGGCGACGAGCCACGGCGCGACGCCGCCGACGGCCCCCGCGCCCGCGACGCCGAAGACGGCCGAGCCCGCGGGGACGTCGAGGAGGCCCGCGAGCGAGAGGAGCAGGAAGCCCTTCTCCGCGAGGAAGAAGCCCGCCCCGATGAGCGCGCCGAAGAGCAGCGCGCGGCGTCGCGGGACCGCGCCCGCTCGCACCGCGGCGTAGCTCGGCGCTCCCTTGAACAGCTCCTCGACGACGGCGACCGCGACGAGGACCCCAAGCAGCCCGACGGGCACCGGCCACGCGAAGAGGAACGTCACGAGCAGCAGCTCCGCGACGAGCACCATCGGGAGAAGAAGCACCGGGATCCACAGTGGGCTGCCGCGGCCCCGCACCTGACGCGCGAGGGCGTCGAGCGCCTTCGCGTGCACCGGCTTCTGGTGGAACATGTCCTCTTCGCGGTAGAGCGCAGTGCCGAGCACGAAACACACGAGGCCGAAGAGCGCGAGCGGCAGACACGCGTAGAGGACCGCGCCCAGCCCCGGCGCGCTGCCCCGCAGGTCCATGACGACGAGCGTGATCGGCGACACGAGCGCGATCGGGTGCACGTCCGCGAAGACCGCGGGCAGGAACGCGTACACCGTGAGGAGCACGCTCGAGAACACGGTGAGGAACGTGAGCTCGCGGAACGAGCGCGCGAACATCGCGGCCACGAACTCGAAGCCGAGGAACGCGACCGCGAGCGGCAGGACCGCGAGGAGCGAAAGCCAGCCCCCGCCGATCCAGACGGTGATGACGGCGCCGAGCCCCATCATGAGGACGAGGTACGGGAGGGCCTTCCCCGTCACGATCTCCCACGGCCGCGCCGGAGACGCGAGCAACGCCTCGCCCCGACGCTGGAGACGCTCCGCGATGGCCGAGCCCGCGTACACCTGCACGACGAAGTTCATCGGCACGAGGAAGAGGTAGGCGAGGAGCAGCGAGCGGAACGGGAACGGCGGCGCGAGCGTTTCCGGGGTGTTGATGCTCCGCTCGGGTGGAAGCAGGTCGAACCCCCCCGCGGACCCGCCAGGCGAGTCCGGGACCTCGTCGAGATCCGCGTCCTCGCCGCCGGACACGCTGCCGCCCGTCCCCAGCTGGGGGCGCTCCGCGGGGCGCGTCGTCGGCGCTCCCGCCGGGCCGCCGGGGGAGCGCGTCTCCTGCGGCTCGTACACGAGCGTCACACGAACGGGGAACGCGGCGTCACGGTCGGGCTCCTCGAGCATGCGACCGTAGTTCAGGTCGCGCACGGCGCGCGAGAGCGCCGCGAGCGCGGCCTGCCCCTTGTCCGACGGCTGGACATGCACCGTCGCGCCGTCCGCGGCGAGGTCGGCCCGGTCCGCCTCGAGGAGCGCGACGGGATCGCTCACGACGCGCACCTGGAACGACGGCGCGCCGCGCAGCGCCGGCAGGAGCGGGGAGTCGGGCGTGACGGCGGCCCGGTAGATGCCGCGGTCGAAATCGAGGCCGCTCTCTGTGACGCTCGGCGTCACCACCGCGATCGCGATGCCGAGGATCACGAGCGCGATCGTCGTCTTCCGGTCGAACGAGCCTCCGGAGCGGCGCGTCTCCGCGAGCGCGACCACGCCCACGCGCCGCAGGCTGTCGAACATCCTACCTCGCCGCCTGGCGAAGGAAGATCTCCTCGAGCGTGAGCTCCTTCTCGCGCACGTCCACGACGCGCCCGCCCTCGGCCTGCACGACGGCCTCGACCGACCGCAGCTCGGTGAAGTCGTCGATCGTGAGCTCGTACCCCTCCGGGACCGGCCGGCTTCCCGGGATCGGCGCCGAAACGCGCACGACGTACTGCGTGCCGCGGTTCGCCGCGCGGATCTCCTTCATGCTGCCGTTCGCCACGACCGCGCCCTCGCGCAGGATGAGCACGCGGTCGCAGATCCGCTCTACGTGGAACAGGTTGTGCGCGCTGAAGACCACGGTCTTCCCGCGCTTCCGCAGCTCCTGCACGAGATCGATCACGTACGCGCTCACGACCGGATCGAGGCCGCTCGCAGGCTCGTCGAAGAGGAGGAGGTCCGGCTCGTGCACGAGCGCGCGCGCGATCGCGACCTTGCGGCGCATGCCCTTCGACATGTCTCCGATGCGCTTCGCGCTGTCCGCGTCGAGGTCGAGGCCGTGAAGGATCTGCGCGATGCGCTCGTCCGCGACGCGCCGCGGCACTTGGTAGAGGTCCGCGAAGAATCTGAGGTAGGACCGCGCGGTCATGTCGTCGTAGAGCGGGCTCTCCTCCGGGAGGTACCCGATGCGCTTGCGCAGCCGCGTGTCCGCGACCGGCGTGCCGTCGAGCGACGCCCCGCCCTCCGTCGGCGCGACGAGGCCGGCGAGCACCTTCAACGTCGTCGTCTTCCCCGCGCCGTTCGGGCCGATGACGCCGAAGATCTCCCCGTGAAGCACGTCGAACGAGACGTTCCGCAGCGCCCACGCGTCGCCGTAACGCTTCCCGAGCGCGTCGACCCGCACGAAGGGGGCGCCTGCCT
>DATDQL010000406.1:0-4734 GCA_035292305.1 Thermoplasmatota archaeon | reverse complement strand
GCTTGTCGTGGATCTCCGCGAGCCACGCGCCCCCGTAGCGACGCCGGGCGCCGTTGAGGAAGTCGCTCTGCGCCTCCGTGAACTCGAAGAGCTGGCGGAGGTCAGCCACCTCGACCTCGTGCGTGGAGATCTGCAGCTTGTGGTGCGGGCCGCGGAGCTTGCGCGCGGCGTACACGACGAGCCGCTTCGGCGCGCGCGGATGATGCGACAGCCCGCGGCAGCCCGGCGAGCCCTCGTAGTACTCGCCGTGCGGGTCGACGATGAGCAGGCCGTACCGGCCCGTCCCGAGGCAGCTGCCCGCGAGCACCTTCATGAGGTTCGACTTGCCCATGCCGGTCGTCGCGAAGATGCCGACGTGGTACGGGAACGAGCGCGACCCGTCGATGCCGACCGCGAACGGGACCGTCTCCTCGCCGCTGCGGAGGTGTCCGATCTCGAGGTCGCCCATGTGCTCCGTCAGGAACGCGTAGTCGTCAGGGCCCGCGCGTCGCACGGGCGCGAAGTGCGGGGGGAGCGTCTTCGATTTTCGGAACGTGCCGTCGCGCACCGTCCCGAGCGGGACCGCGACTCCCATCTTGTAGAGCCGGTCGTCCCCGTCCGCGTACGCGCCCGCCTCGCCGAGCTCGCGGTGCTGCACGAGCATGTTCCCGGCCACGCGCGGGAGCCAATCGGGACCCGCGGCGTCGGCGCCGTGCTTCACGTCGACCACGCGGAGGAAGTGCCGAGCCCCGGCTCCCGGCCCGAGCCCGTCCGAGCCCGAGCCCCCGCCCGAGCCCCCGTGCCCTTCGGGCACAGGGCCACCTCGCCTCGCCTCGCTCGGCGAGACGGCGACCAGGATGTCGCCGACGTAGACCTCGCGGTTGCGCGGCACGCGGAAGACGAGGTTCATCACGGACTCGCCGACGATGAGGCCGAGCGGTTCGGACACGGCACCGCGAACCGCGCGCGGCGGCTTCAAGGGCGCCGGGGGGTGTGCCGAAGCTTCCGATGGACCGCCCGCGCGCAGAGCACGTGAAGACCTCAAGGGTCGCGCATCACGATCCTCCAAAGGACTCGTGGAGTTCGTGCCCCCTCGTGGTCTTCGTGACGCTCAAGCGGCCGGCGGAGGGGGGCCGCGTCATCGCCGCACGGTGCGCGCGATCCCGTACGCGACGAGGACGACGCCGCCGACGAGGGAGATGAGCGCGATGACGGCCGCGAGGGTCCACGGCGTCGACCCGCCGAGGCGTTCGACAAGGAGCCGCGACCCTGCGGCGAGCGAGAGCGCGAAGCCGATGAGCACGATGGCGATCGCCTGCAGCCGGTAGAGCACGGCTGCGCATGCGCGTATAGGACAAGAAGGGTCCGGGACGAGGCCGCCGCGCCGATGAAGGCGTGCGGCGGCCCCGACCCGGTCACTGGGGCTCAAAGATCAGCGGGATCCGGACCCTGGGGAGGTCCGTCGGCGGTCGTGGAGAACCTCGTCTGTGGTCATGTAGGAAGCTCAGGACTCGTCCTCCGGCCGCGCGCAGGGGTCCACCCGTGCCGCGGCCGGTCTCCCCCCTCCGCGGGTCAGCCGTGGTAGTCCGACAGGTCCCCCGCCCGCCTCTCGCGCTCCGGCCGCGCGCCCCCGCGCCGCCGCGCGCGCGCCGCCTCCTCGGCCTTCTTCGCCGCATAGGCTCTGAGGTCGCGCGCTTCCGCGAGCGTCGCCTCGAGCGCAGCCGCCGCCGCGACGCGGTCGTTGCCGGTCGCCTCGCTCTCGGCACGCTCGCCGAGGAGGCGCCGGACGTGAGCCTTGTATTCCTTCACGGACGGGTCGCGAAGCTCCTTCCGGACGCGTTGCAGGAGGTCCTCGACCTTCTCCGCCGCTTCGACGGATGGCTCCACGAGGTCCAGGGCGGCGTTCGCCGCGGCGGCGTCCGGAACGGCCTCGCTCGAGAGATCCGGGATGGCGACCCTGGCGAGGTCGAGGCGCGCGCTCCTCGCCTTGGCCTTGCGGTATCTCCCATCCGCGCGCGCCTCGGCGGCAAGGCGACGCCGGACGGCTTCGGCCTGTTCGGCGACGGGGCCCAGCCGCGCGAACGCGACGCGCGCGAACGGCGTAGCGTCGAAGACCGCGCGACGCGCGACGAGGCCGGCGAGGTCGGCGCGTGCCTCGCCGAGCGCCGCCTCGACGCTGCGCGCGCGCTGCAGCGCCAGCTCGAGCCGGACGATCTCGCGATCCACCTCCTTCAGGCTCGCGCCTCGAAGGTCGCCGTCCGGAAGGCCGTCGAGCCAGGCGAATCCCCGCAACGCGCCGAGGAGCTGCTGGAATCGGCCGTGCGCGAGGCGCTTGCGGAGGGACTCGAAGCGTTCGTGCGCTTCCTTCGCGTCGCGTTGCTCGATCGCCGCGAGCGCGTCGATCTCGGGCTGCCACGCACGATCGTCCTCGCCGTACTCGACGACGAGCTCACGAAGGCGCGCGGAGAGCTGGCCCACCGCTTCACCGCGACGCGGCGCGCCAGAAGCGCGTGCCGTTGACGAGGCCTGGGATGTCGAGACGCTCTATCTTGCCCTTCTTCTCTCCCGCCGCGAGCGCCTTCTTCGCCTGGGGGGCGGCGAGCGCGAACATGCGCTGCACCTCGAGGAGCGGGACGGGGCCGTGCTCGAGGACGTACCCGACGACGTCCTTCGGCGGCGTCTTCTTCAGTTTCCGGCCCGCGACGTAGTCGATCGCGCGTTCCACACGCGCGGGGTCGTACGCCTGCTCGAGGGCGACCGTCGTCTTGTCGCCGTCCCGCACGAGGATCGAGTAGAAGTTCGCGCCGTGCCCGCCGCGGTGCATGTCCTCTTCGAGCGCCTTCATCGCGTCCTCGCCCTCGACGGCTTTCAGGATCGCCGCGAGGTCGAGGCCCTGCTTGCGAACGACGTCCGAGATGACGTCGTCCCGCGACGTGTCGCGGCCCTCGACGAGGCCCGCGAACATCAACGCGCGGCTCAGGTGACGCTCGGCGCGCGCGCCGGCCACGATGCTGGTGGCCTTCACGGCGAGGCCCGCGGGGAGCGCGGTCTCCGGAAAGTCCTCCCAGCGCGTGAGGGGCTTGATCGGGAAGCCGTGCGCCTCGTCGATCTCCTTCTGGAAGGCGAGCGCCTCCTTCTCCGTCATGTCGTAGTCCTCCAGCCACTTCTGGCGGTCCGTGTGCGGGATCGCCTGCACGACGGTGAACTTGACCTGCTTGCCGTAGATCGCCTCCAGCCGGTTGATGACGGGCTCGTAGCCCCAGGACCAGTTGCAAAGCGGCGACGTAGCGTGGACGACCTCGACTTTCGGAGGCATGCTTGCACGGAAGCGCCTCGTACGGATGAGCCTTTGCGGCGCCCCACGGTCGGGAACCACCAAGACACCAAGGCACCAAGTGATCGGAGTCGTCCCGCATCCCGGGCCACGCGATCGACGCCGTCCCGCGACCGGGGCGGCCCCTGGACACCTTGGTGCCTTGGTGGTTTGGATCGCCTGGCCGCTCGCAGATGGATTCACGACGTGTCGCCGCGATGGCGTCGCGTGCCCGTCGCCGCCGGCAGCGTCCCGGATCGCATCCTTCGCCTCCTCGCCGAGCGCTGGCCGGTCACGACGGATGACCTCGCGACGGCGCTGCGTCTGCGCCCGGACGTCGTCCGGCGCGAGGTGCGGAAGCTCGTGGCCCAAGGGAAGGTCACGGTCGAGCCGCTCGGCGAGAGAACGTACGTCGCCCTGCGCGGGAAGGTCGCGCTGCCTCCGAAGCCGCCGCCGGACGACCCGGCGTTCGGTTGACGAACTATCGTCCGTCGTAGTTCCTCTTGTACCACGCGTGGAACGGCACCTTCCGCCTCGCGAACGCGCCTTCGAGGGCTCGGAACCAACGTAGCTGCGCGGCCTCGTCCCGGATGCGCGCGAGGAACTGCTCCGCGGCCTCGTCGTCGCCGAGGCGACGCCGCATCTCGGCCTCGAAGCTCGGCAGGTACCTCCACGCGCCGCCCGCGACGGACGCGACGCCTGCGTCGGCGAACGTCGCCGCCACGTCGTCGGCGGTGAGGCCGTTCGTCGGCGGGTACGTCGGCATGAGGTTCGCGGCCGGCGCGAACCCTTCGTCCGCGAGGCGTCGCAGCGTGCGGAGGCGCCCTTCGATCGGCGGCGCGCTCGGCTCGACGAGGCGCCGCGCGTCGTCGTCGATCGTCGGGACGCTGAGCGTCACGCCGAGATCCGTGAACCTGCGGAAGAGGCCGAGGTCGCGCTTCACGAGGGGGCTGCGCGTGAGCACGTGGACGGGCCAGTCGGCCCGCGCGAGCACCTCGAGCGAGCGCCGCGTGACGAGGTGGTCGGCCTCCGCGGGCTGGTACGGATCCGTCGCGGACGAGAGGAGCACCGGACGTGGCTCCTTGCGCCTCACCTCGTGCGCGAGGACGGCGGGGAGGTTGCGCTTGACGACGACGTACGAGCCCCAGCGCGGACGTTCGACGTGCGCGACGTCGGGCACGTAGCAGTACGCGCAGTCGTGCGAGCACCCCGTGTAGGGGTTGAGCGACCACGGTTCGCCCGGCATGCGGCAGAGCGTGAGCGCGCTCTTCGCCTCGACCTCCAGGACGCCGACGCGGCCGTACGAATCAGGCCCGAGGAGCGGGGCGGCCGAGCGCGCGTGCGCGAACGCGTCGATCGCGGTCTGGGAGATGGGCCGCGCGCGCGAGAGCATGCTGTGGCGACGATCGTCGACGGCTCCCTGCACGACGAGGCCTCCACGC
>DATDQL010000405.1:0-2618 GCA_035292305.1 Thermoplasmatota archaeon | reverse complement strand
GTGCCTCGGGTCTCGGCGTCGTACCCGCCCGCCTCGGCGTAGGCGAGGGTCCCACGCGGCACGCCAAGCTCGGCCGCGAGCGCCGCCTGGGACCATCCGACCGCCTCGCGAACGCCACGCAGGCCAGCCGCGGACGTGGAGACCATGAGCACACGGCCCGCGCGAGCGCGAAGGCGGGTCAGCTCCTCGCGGACCGTGGCGACCTGGACGCCGTGGTCCTTCTCCGCATGCGGCGCGTACTTCCCGTCGCGCGGGGTCCCAAGGAGGTCCTGGAGGCACGCGAGCTCCTCCGCGGCATCGGTCGGAAGCACGTCGTGCCCGCGGCGGACCGCTGCGCCGCGCTCGACGAGCGCCGTGACCTTCCGCCGTCGGGGGTCCGACTCCGCGACGACGAGTTCGGAGAACCGGGCCAGGCCGTCCCCCGTGATGTAGACCTTCCACGCGTCGGCCGCACCGTCACGCGTCGAGCGACTCGCTATCCCGAGCCTCAGCAGGAGGTCCGCGTAGTCCGAGGCGAGCCCGTGCGACGCCGTGCAGAGCGCGACCGCGTCCGGTCCGACGCTCCCGTCCCCACAGAACGCGCCGCGCAGGAAGCGCGCGACGTCTCCCTCGGGCGCCGCGAGGACGGCCGCAGGCGCGCGCTTCTCCCGCGCCTTCCGCGTCACCTCGGGGAAGTTCGCCCTGAACCAGCGGAGGAGCCGCGTGGAGATCCAACGGAGGGTGGTCGTCCCTTCGGCGTTCACGGAGTCGCTACTCCCGACGTCGAAGAGGTCGAACGCGAGCGCGCGGGCGCGATCGAGGAGGACCGGGTCCGTGTTCGAGAACCCGATCTCGTGCGACGAACCTTCGTATGTGTGCCCCTCGGCGACGATGAGCCCAAGGAACTCCGCGAGGTCGGCGTCGAGGGACGCCGGGAGCGTCACCGCCTTCTCGCGGCGGTCTCGCGGAGGTTCGTCCCGGAGCACGGCGCGGTGCCCGATCGCGGGGAGCGTGCGCGGGGCCGGGACCCAGGCCCCCGGGCGGATGTGCCGGGCCTCCGTGGTCGAGATTCCCCCATCCAGGCCGACGAAGACCGGGTGCTCCGGGGTCACGACGACGGAACGGCCGTTCGAGTACACGATGCGGACGAACGAGGCGGGCGCGACGTGGCGGCTGACGCGCGCGACGGTCACGGTGTTCGGCGCGTGCGTCTCGAGGTCGATCGACGGGACGGCGAGGCCACGCACGGGCAGGATCTCGCACTCGACGCCCTGGACGACCTCGCCGGAGCGAGCCGACATGAGCCCGTCGACGAGCTCGCCGATGCGGACGCGACGCCCGTCCGCGATGAGAAGCTCGAAGTCGGGATGGTAGGACTGCTGTTCCATCGCCTCGTGCATGGAGGACTGGTCCGTCTTCTCCATCTTGTCCATCTCGTCGATGCACGCGATGCCCTTGTCCGCGAGCACCAGGGCGCCGGCTTCGAGGGTCCAGCGGCCTTCGCCGAACTCGTCCTTGACGGCGGCCGCGGTGAGGCCGGCCGCGCTCGAGGACTTGCCTGAAGTGTAGATGCCGCGCGGGGCGAGCTTGGACGTGTACCGCAGGAGCTGGGACTTCGCGACGCCCGGGTCGCCGACGAGGAGGATGTGGATGTCGCCGCGCAGGCGCAGGCCCGACGGGAGCGTCTTCGCGAGGCCTCCGAAGAGCTGGAGGAGCAGGCTCTCCTTCTCGACGTCGAGCCCGTAGAGGTCGGGCGCGATGCTCGCGCGCATCTTGTCGAAGAGCTCGGGGTCGAGGCTGAAGCGGCGGATCTCCTCCTCTTCCTCCGGCGAGATGACGACCTCGTCGTACTCCTGCTCGTCCATCTCGATCGCGAGGATGTCGAGGTGGATGTCGAGGAGCGTGCTCTTCACGCCGGCCGTCTTCCTCACGCTCGAACGGAGCACGCCGTTGAACGTGATGCGGTCGCCGGGCGAGACGGCACCGCACTGATCGCTCTCGGCGAAGCACGACAGGCGCTGCGGCTGGTCGCCGCCGCGGAGGTCCTCCGGGAACTCCTGGATCTCGAGCTTCTGGGTGTCCACGAACATCGAGACCGTGGACCCGGGGACGGCGCGGGGCCCGGCTTCGGTGACGAGCCTGAAGTTCGACGTGCGCCCGCAGCCGCCCTGGTCCTCGTAGCACTCGAGGGGCTCACGCAAGACGAGGTGCTCCTCCTGCGGCTCGCGGATGTGCGCGCCGCAGCGCGCGCAACGGAAGACCGCGTCATGGATCCTCGGCCGCACCTCGGTCGCCTTCTTGACGAGGCCGCGGACCGCGACGAGGCGGCCGAGGTGCTCGGCGCGCAGGTCGCGCACGTCGACCGCCGCGTGGTCCGGCAGCTTCGTCGGCCGCACCTCGAGGCGCACGACGGCCTCGCGCGGCGGGCTGCCGTCGTCCGGGAGCGGGAGCTCGACGGTGCGGAGCGCAGCCTCGGCGGCGACGAGCGTCTGCGTCGGGTTCTGGAGGAGGAGCTGGGCGAGGTCGGGGTCGTGCTTGTCGAGCGCCCACCAGTCGATCTCGACTCCGCGAATACGCGGCCACGCGAGCGCGGCCTCGCTGATCTGCGCGCGGTAGTAGTCCTTGAGGAAGCGCTCCCA
>DATDQL010000404.1:0-6975 GCA_035292305.1 Thermoplasmatota archaeon | reverse complement strand
CGAGGTAGATGTCCGCCATCCACGCCTCGCCGTTCGCGCCGGCGACGAGGAAGCCCTCGTCACCCGGGGGTGGTTGCGAGCCCTGCGCCGGGGGTGGTGAGCCGACGGATGCGACGAAAGGCAGCGGCTTCCACGACGCGCCGTCGTCGTTGCTGTAGTAGGCGGGCGTGCCGGTCGTGGCGGCGCCGATGACGTGTCCCGCGACGTAGAGCGTCCCGGTGTCCGACACCTCCATCGTCGGTTCGTAGAGGTCCGAGTACACGCCGACGGCCGGCGCGACGATCGACTGCGTGAAGCCCATCAGGTTCTCGACGGTCACGGGAAGAATGCCGCCGACATCGAGCCCGAGGCCGACGGATGCGGCCTGCGTGGGTCCCTCCCCGGGAGCGAGGCAGCCGGCGAGCAGGACCGTGGAGACGAGTGAGACGGACCATGCCCGGCCGGTGGCGTCCATGGCCCGCGAGGGCAGGGCGCGGTTGATAAGCCTTGTTCCGCGGGCCTACCGCTGCCCTCCGCACCTCGACAGACCGCGTCTCCGTAGTACGTCTGTCTTGCGCGCCCCTGGGCCACCGTCGGAACCCTCTTCAAGCAGGTCTCGAAGAGTCGAGCGCAGGTCACGTCATGCGGACTCCCCTGCGCCTTACCGTGGGCTTTCTCGCTCTCGGCATCCTCCTCGTTCCCGCCGCCGCGGCGTGGGCGCCGATGCAGCTCCCGGACCTCGGTCCGAAGCCGGACCAGCCGCGCACGGACGTGGGTCCCGTCGAGTCACCCGCCGACACAGGCGCGCTCGACGGAGTGTTCGCGGACCTCGGCTTCGCGGGCGGCTTCGCGATCGGCCTCGGCGTCGCGTTCCTCGTCGGACTCCTCCTCACCGCGGCCGTCATGGGCGGCACGCGGTTCGTCACGAGCGAGAACGTGCTCGACAACGAGGCTCGCCGGCAGATCTTCACGTACATCAAGGACAACCCCGGCGTGCACCTGCGCGCCGCCGCGCAGGCGCTGTCGCTCAGCACGACGAACGTGCTGTGGCACCTCCGCAAGCTCGAGTCCGCGAACCTCGTGAACTCGAAGAAGTTCGAGGGCTACAAGGTGTTCTACCCGAGCGAGGGCGGCGTCGAGAGCCGCCGCCGTGCCATCGCGTCGAGCGTCCTGCGCAACCAGTACGCGCGCGCCATCCTCGAGTTCGTCGTCGGCAACCCGAGCGCCCACCAGCGCGAGATCGCGCGCGCCCTCGGCGTGAACCACGGCACCGTGCGCTGGCACCTCCGCAAGCTCAACGAGGCGGGCCTTCTGCTCCAGATCAAGCGCGAGACCTCGTCCATGTACTACGTGAGCGAGCTCGGCACGCAGGCGCTCGGCGGCTGGCAGAAGCCAACGGTCCCGCCCGAGACCCAGCCGGAGCCGGCGGCGCCCGCGGCGTAGACTGACGGTACGCACAACTTCATCCCCGCGAGGCCGATGACGACCCATGCGCGCCCTCACGCTCGCCGTCGTGCTCGTCCTCTCGCCGCTCGCCGGCTGCGCGTCGTCGAAGGACGCGACCGGCACCGAGCCGGGTGCCGACGGGAACGGCGGGACGGCCACGCCGCCTGCCCCGGAGAGCGTGCACCTCACGGTCGCCACGACCGCACCGTACGCGTACTCGCCGGCGACGCTCTCGGCCAAGGCCGGCTCGCTCGTGAACCTGACGTACACGAACAACGACCCCGTGCCGATCCAGATGCACAACTGGGTCCTCGACGAAGGGGACGCCGAGACCGACGTCGTCGGAGTCGGCGCCTCGGCGAGCGTCACGTTCACCGCGCCCGACGCGGGCACGTACGAGTTCTACTGCTCCGTCGGCAACCACCGGACGCTCGGGATGGTCGGGACCTTCACGGTGACGTGAACGGCGGGCGCCCTCGCCACGTCCGGAGGCCTGCGAGGACGCCGACGGCGGCCGCGGCGCCCATGATCGCGATCGAAGGCAGCATCGCGGGCTTGTCGACCG
Organism: Thermoplasmatota archaeon; assembly: GCA_035292305.1. Lineage (GTDB taxonomy): Archaea > Thermoplasmatota > SW-10-69-26 > JACQPN01 > JAJPHT01 > DATDQL01. The sequence continues at coordinate 4,985 of DATDQL010000404.1, read as the reverse complement.
CGGCGCCGAACCCGTAGACGACGGCGAGGGCGACGGTGAGCGCCGCGCCGGCGAGCGCGGTCGTGAACAGCCACCGAGGTTGCCGCACGCCGACGAACGCCCACGCGAGGAGCGCGGGGGCGAAGAGCCACGCGCCGGCGAAGCCGAACACGAGGAGCGCGCGGGTCGCGTCCCGCACTGCGTCCGCAGCGCTGTGGCCGCTGCGTGCCGCAGCGACGTAGCCGACGACGCCGAGCGCGAGGGCGATCACCGTGACGAGGAGACCGAGGACCGAAAGGACGGTCGCGAGCCCACGAAGGGTGCGCGCGAGCGCAGGCGAGGGCGCCATGCACCATGCAGCATCGCCGCGGCTCTTGAGCGGCGGGCATGGCACCGCGTTCCAGACCTCGCGACGTGACCCCTGTCCGACAATGTGCCGCTCGTTCCCTCAGGGCGCTTCGTTACCCCAAGAACGCTTAAATGGCCCCGCAGGAATCCGCGCGGGTCCTATGGACGCTCCGCAAGTCGTCCTGCTCGTCGTCGGCGGCCTCCTCCTCGCCGGAGGAACGGTCGGCATGTTCGCGGTCGGCGGCGTCTCCGGCGGACCCGCGACGCTCTACACGATCGCGTTCACGCCGCGCTCCGAGGACCTCCCGCTCGACGACGGCGCGTGGGCTTCGCCCGGGGGGTCGGTCGCGTTCCGCGTCACCCGTCTCAACGTGACCGAGGTCAAGGTATCGGTCTCGTGCACGGACCCGAACCCGCTCGGCGGCGCCGATGTCGCGACGGTCACGGTCTCGGTCGCGGGTCCCGCCGGGCTCGCCGGCGAAGACAGCGGGGGCTGCGGTTCCGACATCGTCGTCCCGGTGAAGACGGGCACGCCCCCGGAGCCGACGACCGCGCGCGGCTCGTCCCCGGACGCCGCTGCCGCCGGGCTCCCACCCTCGTTCACCCTCACGAACGCCACGGGCGAGTGGACGATCGACATCGCGGAACAGCGCACCCAGAACCTTCCCCTCGGGGGCGCGCCCTCGGGCGAGGTCACCGTGACCGTCACGAGCTATCAGCCGGCCGCGCAGGTCCAGGGGGCTAAGTAGGTGGCCCTCCTCGGCGACCTCAAGGCGCGCTACGGCGTGCCGAAGTCCCCGGAGGCGGTCCTCGCCGAGACCAATGAACCGGGCAAGTCGCTCAAGAAGAGCCTCGGGGCGTTCGACCTCGTCTCGCTCGGCATCGGCGCCATCATCGGCACCGGCATCTTCGTCCTCGCCGGCGTCGGCGCGCAGCAGGCGGGCCCGGCGATCATCCTGTCGTTCATCGTCGTCGGGTTCGCCTGCGCGCTCGCCGGCCTCTGCTACGCAGAGCTCGCCGCCGCGATCCCGACCTCCGGCAGCGCGTACGTGTACACGTACACGGCGCTCGGCGAGGTCGTCGCGTGGGTGCTCGGCTGGGCGCTCGTCCTCGAGTACGCCGTCGGGTCCGTCGGCGTCGCCATCGGCTGGTCCGGGTACGCGCAGGGCCTCCTCGGCGACGCGAACCCGCTCCCGCTCGCGCTCCGCTCGGGACCGTTCTCGGGCGGCATCGTCAACGTCCCGGCGGTCCTCATCGTCCTCCTCGTCGTCGCGATCCTCGTTCGGGGCACGAAGGAGAGCGCGCGGCTCGCGAGCGGGCTCGTGATCCTCAAGGTCGCCGTCGTCGCCTTCGTCGTCGTCCTCGGCGCGCTGCTCGCGTTCGGCAAGGTCGGCGGCGGCTCGCCGGTGGCCGGCAACTTCGGCCCTAACCTCACGACGAGCTTCGCACCGTTCGGGTTCCAGGGCATCATCGCCGGCGGGGCCCTGATCTTCTTCGCCTACATCGGGTTCGACGCCGTCTCCACGACGGCGGAGGAGACGCGAAACCCGAAGCGCGATCTGCCCATCGGCATCCTCGGTTCGCTCGCGATCTGCACGGTCCTCTACATCCTCGCCGCGACCGTTCTCCTCGGGCTCGTGCCGTACCAGACGTTCATCGACGCGAACACCGCCCCGCCGGGCGACCCCATCCGAGGCGCGCTCGCGGAGCCGTTCGGCTACGCCTTCGACGCCGCCGGCCTCCCGTGGGCGGCGGACATCATCCGCGCAGGCGCCATCGCGGGGATCACGAGCGTCCTCCTCGTCCTCATCCTCGGCGCGGCACGCGTGTTCTTCAGCCTCTCGCGCGACGGCCTCGTCTCCCCGAACCTCGTCACCGTCCACCCGCGCTTCGGTACGCCGTACAAGACGACGCTCGCGGTAGGCGTCTCCGTCGCCGCGGCCGCCGCGTTCGTCCCGCTCGACCGCGCGGCGCACATCACGAACATCGGCACGCTCTTCGCGTTCGTCCTCGTCTGCATCAGCACCCTCGTGCTGCGCCGCCGCAGGCCCGACCTGAACCGCCCGTTCAAGGTCCCGCTCTACCCCGCGGTCCCCATCCTCGGAGCGGTGACGTGCGCTGCGCTCGCGATCTTCGGCCTCGACCGCTTCACGTGGACGTTCTTCTTCGCGTGGATGGGCCTCGGGCTCATCGTGTACGCCCTCTACGGCATCCGCAACAGCAAGGTCTGGAAGGAACGCCTCGCGCTCGCCCCGACCCCCGGACCCGCGGCGGCCCCCGGGACGGGCGCGGGCGACGTGCCGCGCGCGGCGGTGGTCGAAGAGATGCGGTGACGGTCAAGCGCGTTGAAGCGCGCGACCCGTGGTCGGCTTCCGCGGACGCGATCGTCACGTCCGCGTCCGCGCCGCGCACCCCATCCGTAACCCACCGCCGGCGTTCCCCGGGCAACCTGTTTCAGGCACCACGGACTACGCGCGGCCGTTGCGCATCCAGGACCTCGACCTCCCGCCGCGCGTGGCGGAGGCGTTCGCGAGGGCCGGCTACGACGTGCTGTGGCCGAGCCAGGAGGAGGCGGCGCCGATCGCGGCCTCGGGCGGGAACCTCGTGCTCGCGGTCCCGACGGCGAGCGGCAAGTCCCTCGTCGCGTACCTCGCGCTGCTGTCGCGCGCCGCGCGCGGCGGCAAGGGGCTGTACGTCGTGCCGCTGCGCGCGCTCGCCTCCGAGAAGTTCGAGGACCTCAAGGCGCTCTCGGAGCCACTGGGCCTCCGCATCGGCCTCGCGATGGGCGACCTCGACGCGGCAGACCCGCAGCTCGCTCGCCTGGACGTCCTCGTCTGCACGAGCGAGAAGGCGGACGCGCTCCTGCGCCACAAGGCCCAATGGCTCACGCAGGTCGCCTGCGTCGTCGCGGACGAGGTCCACCTGCTCGACGACGCCGACCGCGGGCCGACGCTCGAAGTCCTCCTCGCGCGGTTCCGGCAGCTCAACCCGCGCTGCCAGGTCGTCGCGCTCTCCGCGACGATCCAGAACAGCGCCGAGATCGCGCGCTGGCTCCGCGCGACGCACGTGCGGAGCGAATGGCGTCCCGTCGAGCTCAGGGAGGGCACGCTGTGGGGGAAGGCCATCACGTTCGCCGGCGGCGCCGCGGTGGAGGTCGAGAGCAGCCAGGAGGACGCCTCGCTCGCGCTCGCCGAGGACTCCGTCTCGAAGGGCGGCCAGGTGCTCCTCTTCGTCGGCACGCGGAAGAGCACGGAGGCGGCCGCCGAGAAGCTCGCCGGCGTCCTCGAGGCGCACCTCGACGGGGGGACCCGGAACGCGCTCGCGGCCCTCGCCAAGGAGATCGCGTCCGACGAGGAAGGCACCACCGTCGAGAAGCGTCTCGCGCGCTGCGTCAAGGGCGGGGCGGCGTTCCACCACGCGGGCCTCAAGAACCGCGAGCGCCAGCTCGTCGAGCGCGCGTTCAAGGGAGGCCTCGTGAAGGCGATCAGCGCGACGCCGACGCTCGCCGCCGGGGTGAACCTCCCCGCTCGCCGCGTCATCGTCCGGGACCTGCGACGCTACGACGCCGACGAGGGCAACCAGCCCATCCCCGTCCTCGAATACAAGCAGATGGCGGGGCGCGCGGGCCGGCCGAAGTACGACAAGGTGGGCGAAGCCGTCACGATCGCGAAATCGTTCGAGGAGCGCAGCGAGATCCTCCTCAACTACATCCTCGCCGAGCCCGAGCGCGTCACGTCGAAACTCGGCACCGAGACCGCGCTTCGGGTCCACCTCCTCGCCTCCGTCGCGGGAGGGTTCGTCGAGGACGAGGCCGGGCTCAAGGAGTTCGTGAAGCACACGTTCTACGCGGAGCAGGGCGACGTCTGGACGATCGAGACCCGCATCACCGCCGTGCTCGACTTCCTCCTCGAGCACGAGTTCCTCGAGTCGAAGGGCGACAAGCTCGCGGCGACGAAGCTCGGCCGTCGCGTGAGCGAGCTCTACATCGACCCCGCGAGCGCCGTGAAGCTGCGGGCAGCGCTCGACGCGGCCGCGGAACGGGGCGCGAGCGTCGCGTCGCTCGGGTGGCTGCACGCGGTCTGCGCGACGCCCGACGTCCGTCCGATGTTCCTTCGGCGGACGGACGAGTGGGTCGGAGGGGAGGTCGAATCGCGCGAGAGCGAGTTCCTCCTCGCGCCTCCGGGGGGCCTGGACTACGAATGGTTCCTCGCCGAGGCGAAGACCGCGTTCCTCCTCGAAGACTGGATCGAGGAAGTGCACGAGGACGACCTCTTCAAGAAATACGGCGCGTACCCCGGCGATGTCCGTTCGAAGGTCGATGCCGCGGAGTGGCTCCTCTACGCGACGCAGGAGATCGCCCGGCTCCTGAAACGGCCCGTGCAGCGCGACCTCGCGCGCCTCACGACGCGCGTCCACCACGGCGCCAAGGCCGAGCTCCTGGCCCTCCTCGCGTTCCGCGGCGTCGGCCGGTGGCGCGCACGGCAACTCTGGCGCGCCGGCCTCCGTTCGCGCGACGAGTTGCGCAAGGCCACGCTCGCCGACCTCGTCCGCGTGCAGGGCATCGGGCCGACGGTCGCCGCCTCGATCAAGCGCGAGCTCGGCGAGCAGCCCGACGGCGAGCCCGCGCGGGAGGTCGTCGAGAGGCGGCCCGCGGAACG
>DATDQL010000403.1:0-3059 GCA_035292305.1 Thermoplasmatota archaeon | reverse complement strand
GTCGGGTTCGCGATCCACAACACGACCGAAGGCCTCGCGATCGTCAGTCCGCTCACGGGGCGTCCGGTCTCCCTCACCGCGCTCGCGGGCCTCGGCCTCGTCGCGGGCGTCCCGACCATCTTCGGCGCTTGGGCGGGCGGGTTCGCCGCGAGCCCGTGGCTCGCGCTCGTGATGCTTGCCGTCGGCGTGGGCGCCATCGCCGCGGTCGTCGTCGAGATCGACCGCGCGTGGAGCGGGGCCCTGCGCCGCGGCGCGGGCATGGCGGGGATCGCGGCCGGATTCGCGTTCATGTACGTCACCGGCCTCCTGGTGGTGGTCTGATGGATCGGAGGAAGTTCGTCAAGGGCGCGGCGATCACGGGCGCGGCGGCCGCGGCGGCGTTCGGCGCGGCGAAGGTCGCGGCGAAGGGACCCGCGGCGCCGCGCGTCCTCGATCACGAGCACGGCCACCCCGTCGGTCTCTCGGTGCCGCGCCAGACCGCGGACGGGCTCGACCCCGGCGTGTTCCTCGAAGCATTCGACTACGGCACCCTCGACGACGGCTCGCCCGCGCCGAGGATCTCCCCGCGGCCGCTCGTGCGCAACTATCTGATCGTCGCCTCGCCGACGGAGATCGAGGTCGCGCGCGGCGTGCGCTACCCGGCGTGGGCGTTCAACGGAGGTGTTCCCGGGCCGACGTTGCGCGCGACCGAAGGTGACACCGTGCGCGTCCGGTTCCTCAACGGCGACCTCGCGCACCCGCATACGCTCCACTTCCACGGCATCCATTCCTCCGCGATGGACGGCGTCGACGCGCAGGTCGAGCCCGGCGGCGAGTTCGTGTACGAGTTCCCCGCGGAGCCGTTCGGCTGCCACCTCTACCACTGCCACACGATGCCGCTCACGAAGCACATCGCGAAGGGCCTCTACGGAGCGTACATCGTCGACCCCGCCCCACCGCTCGCACGCGAGCCGGCGCGCGAGATGGTCATGGTGATGAACAGCTTCGACGTCGACTTCGACGGCGGGAACGAGTTCTACACCGTGAACGGTATCGCGAACTACTACCTCGATCATCCGATCAAGATCGCGAAGGACGAGCTCGTCCGAGTGTACCTCGTGAACCTCACCGAGTTCGACCCGGTCAACAGCTTGCACACGCATGCGAACTTCTTCAAGTGGTGGCGCACGGGCACGCAGCTCGGGCCTCCGTATGAGATCACGGACACGGTGATGCTCTGCCAAGGCGAGCGCGGCATCCTGGAATTCCGGTACAAGTATCCGGGCAAGTACCTCTTCCACGCGCACCAGAGCGAGTTCGCCGAGCTCGGGTGGAGCGGGTTCTTCGAGGTCTCGTGACGGTGCGACGGTAGCGAAAGCCACCCCCCGAAGACCCCGAAGTCACACGCCCGGCCGGAAATGCTAAAGGCCCCCCGCGGGCCTCGCGGGGCGAATGGGTCGAGCGGTCACCGCACTGTTCGTCGTGTTCCTCGGTGCCCTCGCGCCGGCCGCGTCAGGGGGCACGACCGCGGTGGGACCGACGGCCCTCGACGTCGCGGCTGGCGGATCCGTCACGTTCGCGTTCCTCCTGCGCAACGACGCGGCCTCGGAACGCACGTTCGACGTCAAGTTCACCGTCTCGGAGGACGACTGGGAGGTCGAGCCCGTCGAGTACTCGAACATCCATATCGGTCCCGGCGAGGAAGAGCAGCGATCTGTGACCGTCCTCGCGTATCACGACGCGGCGCCCGGGACGGAAGCCGTCGTGACCGTCACTACGAAGTCGTGTCCGGCCATCGCGGGGTCCGATACCTGCTTCTTCCAGAGCGTCCCGGAGAATTCGGAAGGGTCGGTCTCCTTCACGGCGCGGGTGCTCGCTCCCCCATCCGGCCGGCTTGCGTCGGTCAACACCGTCCTTGCGACCCCGGAGGCGACGCTCGCCCCGGGGGCGGCAACCGAGGTCTCGCTCAACGCGTTCCTCCGCATCGAAGGCGAGGGCTGCCCCGAGTTCGCCGGGGACGGCTCGGCCGTCGTGGATCTCAGCGTCACCGGAGCACCGAAGTGGCTGAACGCCTCGCTCGACCCGCCCTCATTCGGATTCCCTTTGCGTTGCGGCGCCCAGTCGCGGGCCGGCGTCCTGCGGCTCCTCGCGGAGCCGAGCGCGCCGCAGGCGGACGTCGTGCTTTACATCGGAGCCCGGACGACGACGACGGACGCGGAGGGGTCACAGGCGTCGGCGGACACGGGCTCGTTCACCGTCCACGTCACGGGCGCTCCGGTGGAGGCGGCCGTCGCGGGCCCCGGATGTTCGGGGGCGGGATGCGGCGGGCCGACGGGCCCGTGGTGGGCCGACAACCGGACCCAGGCGGTCCTCGGCGCCGTCGGCCTCGCGGGATCGAGCGCCGCGGGCCTCCTCGCGATCGCCCGGGTGCGGCGCAGGCGCCGCGTCCTGCACGGGTTCTTGGACCGAGCGGACACGCTCTACGGCACGCACAAGGTCGATCCGACGAACGGGATCGCGAAGCTCGTGGCGCTCCGCCTCGAGGTGCGCGATCTCTACGCGCGCGGCGAGTTCGAGGATCCGCAATACTTCGAGCTCGAAAAGCGCGTGACGGAGTACGTCATGCGATTGCGCGTGAACGTCCTCGAGCGGAGCTTCCGCCTGCCCGGCCCCCTCCTTCTGGAAGCGCGTCGGCTCACGGGAGACGGGGAGGTCTCGGACGCAGACCTCGCCTACCTCGACCGGCTCGTCCGCGCCGCGCCCATCGACGAGCTCGAACGTGACGCGCTCCTTGCGACGATCGCGCAGTGGGCGCTCGAGGACCGACGCGGGCGCGCGCGAGAGGCTTGAAGGGAGCCCCCGCTCTCACGGGGCCGTGGACTTCCGCTCTCCGACCGGCCACCCTTCGCCAGGCCTCGTCACGGACGCGGTCACGCTGCGCGGGACGGACGTGCTCCTCGTTCGCCGCGGCCGCGAGCCGTGGAAGGGGATGTGGGCGCTGCCGGGCGGTTTCGTCGAGGTCGGCGAGCGGCCGGAAGACGCGTGCCTTCGCGAGCTCCGCGAGGAGACAGGGGTCGAGG
>DATDQL010000402.1:0-11266 GCA_035292305.1 Thermoplasmatota archaeon | reverse complement strand
CCGCTCGGGTGAGTTGCGGGAACAGCCTACGCGCCCGCACCGCCTCGCCGCAGCGCTGCAACGCGAGCACGTACGCCGCGGTCCGCATGTCGACGCCCTTGTCGTCCGCCACGGCCCTTTTCGGACTCGGCCGCTGCGCTCGCGTCCGAACCACACCGTGCCCCGGGGGGCACGGTGAGTCTCGCCCCGCGGGGCGAGAAAGCGCCGGCGGAAAACCGGCGTGTCCCAGTCAGGGGAAGAGGCCCCGGGCCCGCACCGCTTCGCCGCAGCGCTGCAACGCGAGCACGTACGCCGCGGTCCGCATGTCGACGCCCTTGTCGTCCGCGACCTTCACGGCCCCGTCGAAGCTCCGCTTCATCGTCTCCGCGAGCCGCCCGTTCACGACGTCGAGCGTCCACGGGAACTTGTTGACGTTCTGCACCCACTCGAAGTAGGAGACGACGACGCCGCCGCTGTTCGCGACGATGTCGGGCACGAGGAAGACGCCGTTCTTGTGGAGGACCTCGTCCGCCTTCACCGTCGTGGGGCCGTTCGCGCCCTCCGCGACGATCTTCGCGCGGATGTCGCCTGCGTTGCGCGCCGTGATCTGGTTCTCGAGCGCGGCCGGAACGAGCACGTCGCATTCGGCCGTGAGGATGTCCCCGTCGTGCGCGCGCGCCTTCGGGTACCCCTTGAGGAGGCCCTTGTTGCCCCGCGTGTACGCGAACGCGTCCTCCACGTCGATGCCCTTCGCGTCGTAGAGCGAGACGGACACGTCGCTGATGCCGACGACTTTCACGCCGCGCTCCTGGAGGTACTTCGCAGCGTAGTACCCGACCTTGCCGAATCCCTGGACGACGGCCGTGCGGTCGCGGAGGGCGATCCCGAGGTGCTCGGCCGCGGCCTCGACCGTCACGACGACCCCGAGGCCGGTCGCCTCGGTACGGCCGACGCTGCCGCCTAGGGCGAGGGGCTTGCCGGTCACGACCCCGGCGGCGTTCTGGCCCTTGATCATGCTGAACGTGTCGTAGATCCACCCCATCATCTCGGCGGTCGTGTTCACGTCCGGCGCCGGGATGTCGCTCTCGGGGCCGAAGACGTTGATGAACTCGGCCGTCATGCGACGCGTGAGCCGCTCGAGCTCGCCGCGGCTCATGCGCGCCGGGTCGCACACGATGCCGCCTTTCGCGCCGCCGTACGGGAGGCCCGCGACGGCGCACTTCCACGTCATCCACGCCGCGAGCGCGACGACCTCGTCGAGCGTGACGTCCTGGTGGTAGCGGATGCCGCCCTTCGTCGGACCGAGGGCGTCCGAGTATTGGCACCGGTAGGCGGTGAAGACCTCGACCTTGCCGCCGTCGAGCCGGACCGGAACGCTCGCGATCGTCGTGCGCTTCGGGTGCGAGAGGTGCTCGACGATCCACGGCTCGAGGTCGACGTGCTTCGCGGCGCGTTCGAACTGTTGGTGCGCCATCTCGGCGAGGGAAGGTGGACCCTGCCCCTCCACCGTGGGAGTCGTCCGTCCGAGGAACGGGGTGTGGGTGTGGGGCATCGCGGCGGCCTCGATGCGGGGACTCCGGCGCGGTATATCGTGCTTTCGGCCGCAGCGACGGGCGGCGGGCGCCGGCGGGGGCGAGGGCAAGCGCAAGGACGAGGACACGGTCAAGGGCGAGGGCGAGGGGACGGTCCTGCGAAGCGAGTTATACCCGCGGACGGCTCCAGGGTCACATGGCCGCCGTCATCTCCATGACCCCGCCGTACCCGAAGACGCCCGTCGTCGCGATGGACAAGGCGCTCATCTGTCTCGTCATCAACATCCTCGTCCCGGGGATCGGGACGATCGTCGCGGGCGTGCTGGGGAACAAGCCCCAGATCGGGAAGGGGATCGCACAACTCGTCCTCACGATCATCGTCGTCGGCTGGATCTGGGGCATCGTGACGGGCATCCAGCTCCTGCAGAACGCGAAGTGGATGGAGACGAAGGGTACGATGCAGCCGAGCGCGGTCGCGTAGGTCTGCAGCGTTGTTTCTTGACGTTCCGTCGACCGGGGCGTCCGAGGTCGAAGAGACCAAGCGAGGAAGAGACGAAGACGACGGCTTCGTCTCTTGGTCTCTTCGTCTCGTCAGAGAGCTCATTCCGGTCGACGGAACGAACGCGACGCGAGCCGTTCCGTCGACCGAGGTCGTCCAAGGTCGAAGAGACCGTGGACCTGAGGCACATCACGAGACAGTGAGCGTCCCGCGCATCTCGTCGTCGCCCTCGGCGACCGGCGTCCCGTTGCTGTGCGGGATGCACCAGAACGGGATCGAACCCGCCGCGTCGAACTGCGCGAGGAAGTTCACGGTCGTGCCCGCGGGCACGTCGTGACTGAACGACTTGCCGGCGATCTCGTACGTGAACGTGTGGAACGCCGTGTCCTCGTTGACGACGGTGACCTCGACGATCTCGCCGGACTTCACGGACACGTCCGTCGGTCCGAACGCGAAGTCCTTTATCGTGACGGCCGCGGTCGAGGCCGCCACGATGTTGTCGTAGCCTCCGCCCGAGGCCGCCTTCTCCTTCGTGATCTGGCCGGCGGCGACGCCAGCGACGCCGGCCCCTACGAGGACGAGCGCGAGGCCGATGGTGATCGCGCCCCACTTGCTCTGTAGGGTCTCGGAGACGTGCAGCCCCGCGCCGTGGCGGCGGTCGAGGAACCCGCGCACGCCCGCGGGCAGCGCGACGAGGAGGGTGATGACGAGCATCATGAGCGCCGCGAAGCTCCGTCCTTGCGTCGGGTCCGCGATTCCCTCGAGCGCGCCGAACAGGAAGAGGACCATGAGCGGGAGGACCGAGAGCAGGATGCCCGCGGCCAGGTAGATCCACGCCGCGTCCGCGAAGACGAGGACGATCGCGAAGACGACCCCGGGCACGCCGGGAAGGATCTCCGGCCCGATCTTCAGCCCGAACTCGAACAGGATCGCCGTGATGAGCGTCCCCGCGCCGAGGACGACGAACATGCGATTCATCGTCCAGCCCCGCTTCGTCGGGGTCGCGTTCTTCGTCACTTCCGTGTAAACAGCCTGGGTCATGGGACCTGCCTCTGGCGCCGCAGTATCCGGACCCCTCAATAAATGTGTGGCCGAACGGCAGCCCAGACCTGGAGATTTCAAGGCCGAAGGCGGTCAGCGACCCTTCCGGAGCCGTTCCTCCGCCTGCCGGAGAACGGGCTCGCTCTTCGCGAAGTGGAAGCGCACGATGGACCGCCCGAGCTCCGGTCGTGAGAAGAACGACGAACCCGGCACGCCCGCCACGCCGACCTCCCTCGCGAGCCATTCCGCGAACGTCCGGTCGTCCGACTTCGCGCTCGCGGGAGCCTGGAAGTCCGTGAAGTCCGCGAGCACGTAGTAGGCGCCCTCGGGGGGCTCGCAGCGGAATCCCGCCGCGCGGAGGGCGCCCACCAGGATGCCGCGCTGGAGCGCGTACCGCTCGCGGAGCCCCGCGTAGTAGCTCTCCGGGAGAGCGAGCGCGTGCGCGACCGCGACCTGGAGCGGGTGCGGGGCGCCGACCGTCAGGAAGTCGTGCACGCGGCGCAGCGCGAGCGATAGGGTCTCCGGCGCGAGGCACCACGCGACGCGCCAGCCGGTCATGGAGTAGACCTTGCTCGCGCCCTGGATCGTGATGGTGCGCTCGGCCATGCCCGGAAGCGTCGCGAGCGACACGTGCTCGCGGCCATCGTACGTGAGGAAGTCGTAGATCTCGTCCGTGACCGCGACCGCGTCGTGCTCGATGCAGAGGTCCGCGAGGAGGCGCAGCTCGCCCTGCGTGAGGACGCGCCCGCTCGGGTTGCTCGGCGTGTTCACGATCACGGCTTTCGTCTTGGGCCCGAACGCCGCCTTGACCTCCTCCTCGTCCCAGCGGTACCCACGCTGCGGGTACAGGGACACGAAGCGCGGCTTCGCGCCGCTCAGCGCCGCGTCGGGGCCATAGTTCTCGTAGAACGGCTCGAGGACGACGACCTCGTCGCCCGGGTCGACGAGCGCGAGCATCGAGGCCATCATCGCCTCCGTCGCGCCGCAGGTCACGGTCACGTTGCGGTCCGCGTCGCACTCGATGCCCCCGCGCTTCGCGTGCGCGGCGATCGCCTGCCGCAGCGCGGGCGCTCCCCACGTGACCGCGTACTGGTTGAACCCGCCGTCGAGCGCGCGCTTCGCGGCGTCCACGACCTCGCGGGGCGGGTCCCAGTCCGGGAAGCCCTGCGCGAGGTTCACTGCGTCGCACTGCTGTGCGACGCGGGTCATCTCGCGGATGACGGACTCGGGGAAGAGCTGGACGCGCTCCGCGAGCCGGTGATCGGCGAGGCGGTGGGACACGGGAGAGCATCCCCTGGATGTTCTTTCAAGTCTCCTGGCGAGAAAGCTCATCTATGGGAATAGCTATAGCACTTACTATGGGCGCCGACGCGGCTCGGATCACGACGATCCAGGTGACCGAAGGGACGCTTCGCGCCCTTCAGCGCCTCAAGGAGGAGACGGCCTCGGCGACGTACGACGAGCTCGTCCGGAAGCTCATCCAGCAGAGGCGCAAGACCCGTGAGTACCTCCTCGGCGCGATCCCGGGGCTGAGGCCGTTCGACAAGCGGGAGCGTGGACACCGCGACTGACGGGCGCGTGGACCTCGTCTTCGACACGTGGGCGTGGATCGAGGAGCTGGACGCGGGGCCCCACGGAGCGGCGATACTCGCGCTCCATCAGGCCCACGATGTCGGCACGCCGCACGTCGTCCTCGCCGAGCTCGTGTACCTGACCGCGCATAGGAATCCAGGGCGGCTCGACGACATGATCGAGCGCGTCCTCGCGACCTCGACCCTTCTCGAGACGACGCAGGACATCGCCCTTGCCGCAGGGAGGGCGCGGGCAGCGCTCGCCCACGAGCGACGGGGCATCGGGCTCGTCGATTGCATCGTGCTCGAGACGGCACGCGCGGTCGCAGCGCCGCTCGTCACCGGGGACCCGGACCTCGTGGGGCTGGAAGGCGTTCGGTCCGTCGTATGAGCCCCGCGTGATGACGCGAGGACAAGGCGGGAGGTCCTTCCCCTCAGAGCGGTGGCTTGAAATCCGTTCAGGTTCCATCGGAACCCGTTGCCCGCTCCTCCGCGCAAGTACGACGCCGGCGACCGCGCCGCGAAGAAGGAGGAGGTGAAGCGCCTCGCCGAGCTCAAGCGGGCCCGCGAGGCCGCCGCCGCGGACCCACGCCCGCGGGCGCGACCCGGGGCGGGCGAACCTCCGGCGCGGCCGAAGGACCCGACGACCGAGGGCCGCGGCGCGAAGGCCGCCGAGGAGCGCGCGCTCGCGGCGCGCAGGAAGGACGAGCTCCTCTTCGGCGTGCGCATGCGGGTCGCGGAGCAGTCGCGCTGGAAGCAGCAGGCCGAGGCGCAGGAGCAGACGCTGTCGTCGAGGCTGCGGGACCTCTTCGGGGACGCGAAAAGTGGGAAAGGGACGAAGGACGCGAAGGGCCGGCGCCGGAAATAGCGGCGCCGATCGACGCGCTCACGCGAAGTCGACGGTGATCGTGCCGGAGACGCCGGAGTTGACGTCGCCGCAGAGGATCGCAGACAGCGCGCCCGTCGCGGGCGCGACGGCGAGCCGCACCGCCCCCGACGGGATCGTCAGCTGGGCGGTGCCGCAGAAGACGTCGGTGGACAGCGTGGCGTCCGCGGCGTCCTTGAACTCATAGGCGACGGCCAGGTCGTCCCCGAAATGGTCGTCCGTGACGCTGACTGCGGCGACGTCCGCGCCTTCGGGAACGTCGAAGGACGCCCCGCCGACATTGACGACGTCGGGCACGCCGACGAACGCTCCCGCGTTCGCCGCGACGTAGGTCTCCGTCTCGGCGTCCACGAGGGGCGAGGCGAGGGCGATCGCGGTCAGGACTACGAGGACGGTCTTCACTGGGAAAGCCTCCGGCCTCTCCGAGACCGTGCCACCGGATATCGGCTATGGCGAGTCCGTATCTGCTCCTTCGCCTTCCGACCCGACGACGAGCGGCACGAGCCGCCGCGCGGCGTCCGAGACCGTCGGAAGCGCGCCGCGCAGCGCCGCCGCGTCCGCGCCCGGGTGCGCCTCGAGCCAGCGCGCGACGAGCGCGAAATCGAACGGCGACACGAGGAGGCGCGCGAGGTCCGTCGCGCCCTTGGCGACGAGTCCCTCGACCGCGTCCCACGGGTCGCCGTCGAAGATCTCCTCGATCGGTCGAGCGGCCTCGCGCACGGCGAGCACCTGCGCCTCCTCGTCCTCCATGAGCCCGTCCGGCATCGGCGCGCGCGCGACCGGGATCTCCGGCGGCGCGCCGGAAGCGTGCAGGTCCATGAAGAAGCGCGTCAGGAGACGCCCGTAGTCCTTGTCCTTCACAGGTCCCATGCCCTTCACTGCGCGCAGCGCGGGGCGCGTCTCCGGCTGCACGAGCGCGAGCCGCGCGGCCGCCGCCTTCGGAAGCACCATGTACGGTTCCGCCCCCTGCACGTGCGCCTGGCGCCGCGCCCACTCGCGTAGCGCGTTGAACGCGGGCACCGCGGTCGCGGCGGCGGAGGCGTGCGGCTCGACGGCCTCGGGCGCCTTGCCGCAGGTCGAGCACGGTGCCGCGTCGGGCAGGACGCGGACGCATTCGAGGCAGCACGGGACGGGCACGCGGTGGGGAACGCGGATGATGCGCTTGAGAGCAGCGCTGGCGCTAACGCTGGCGCTGACGCGAGGGAGCGCGAGGGCCAGCGAGAAGGAGGGCCAAGGCAAGCGCGAGGGAACGAGGCGCGCCCTATCCCTTGCCTTCACGCTCCCTTGCCCTCGCCCTCCCTATCGTCAGCGCCAGCGCCAGCCCCAGCGCTCGTCCGCGGGACCGGCCTTCCTCCCGCACGGCCGGTCCTCCCCTGCCGACAGGGGGATGACCCCCTTCCAGCCGCTCCTACTAGAAGATGGGCCTGGACGGCACCGCAGTGCACGCCATCTGGGCGGTCGCCCTCCTCGTCGGTGGAGGCACGTTCGCGACGACGTTCGTGGACGAGCTCGACGAGGCGCGCGTCGCCACGGAGGATCGGCAAGAGCGCGACAAGCTCGCGCTCCAGTCGTCCTTCGAGGTCGTCCAGGCGTCGCTCGACTACGACGCCGGGACCGTGATGCTGCAGCTCGTGAACACGGGCCGCTCGCAACTCGACCCCGCGCTCGTCACGGTCCTTTTCGACGGCACGCCGCGCGCGGTGAGCGGGGTCGAGACCGGCGGCACTGGAGGCAGTCGCGTCTGGACGCCCGACACGCACGCGAATCTCACGGTCGTCTCGGAGTGGGCGCCGCGTCGCGTCGCCGTGACGGAGTCGTTCGGCCACACGCGCACGTGGGACAACCCGGAGCCTCCGTACTTCGTCGCGGTCACGGTCTCGCCGGATCCCGCCGACGTGGAGTTCCTCGACACGCAGCAGTTCACGGCTTCGGGCTACGACCAGTACGGGGAACCGACCACGACCGCCTCCGTCGCGTGGACGACGGACGTCGTGGACTCCTCCATCGACGGAGACACGGGCCTCTTCACGGCGGGGACGACGGAGGACTGCGGCAGCGTGACCGCGACCTCGAACAGCGTCGCGGACAGCGCGACCGTGTGCGTGTACCGCGAGCCGGCCGTCCTCACCGCCCTCGCGGTCGCGCCCGACCCCGCGAGCGTCGAGTTCCTCGCGACGCAGCAGTTCACCGCGACGTGCACGGACCAGTACGCGCTCTCCATGACGTGCCCGACGCTCACGTGGGCCACGGACGTTTCCGGCTCCTCGGTCGACGCCTCGGGCCTCTTCACCGCGGGCACGACCGAAGGGACGGGCAGCGTCGCCGCGGAGAACGGCGCCGTGAACGACGCCGCCGCGGTCACCGTCTACCGCAACGCAGCAGTCCTCACCGCGATCGCGCTCGCGCCGGCGACGGCGAGCGTCGAGTTCCTGGACACGCAGCAGTTCACCGCCGCTTGCACCGACCAGTACGCGCTCTCGATGACGTGCCCGTCGCTCGCTTGGGCGACGGACGTGTCGGGTTCGAGCGTCTCGGCGACCGGGCTCTTCACGGCGGGCACGACCGTCGACGCCGGCGTCGTCACCGCGACCTCCGGGGGCGTCGTTGGCACCGCGGACGTGGACGTCTGGCGCGACGCGGCGGTCCTCACGGACATCGTCGTCGCTCCCGACCCCGCGTCCGTCGAGTTCCTGGCGACACAGCAGTTCACGGCGACGTGCGAGGACCAGTACGGGGTGACGATGTCGTGCCCGTCGCTCACGTGGTCGCAGACCGTGTCGGACTCGAGCATCAGCGGGACCGGCCTCTTCACCGCGGGCACGACCGAGGACACGGGGAGCGCCACGGCGGAGAACGGGGCCGTGAGCGGCTCCGCCGCGGTCACCGTGTACCGCGACGCGGCCGTCCTGACGAGCCTGAGCCTCTCGCCGACGTCGGCCACGGTCCAGGCCACGAAGTCCGCGACGTTCACGCCGGCCTGCGTCGACCAGTACGACCTGACGATGACCTGCCCCTCGCTCACCTGGTCGACGACGGTGAGCGGCGCCTCGGTCTCGGCCGGCGGCGTGTTCACCGCGGGCACGACGCTCGGCTCGGGCACGGTGCGCGCCGAGAACGGCGCTGTCTTCGACACGTCGGACGTGACCGTGAGCTCGCTCGTCGTCTACATCGACTACATCAAGCACTACAAGGGCTCGACGGAGCAGTACTCCTTCCACAAATCCTCGGACACCGTCACGACGAAGATCCTGCTCCGCGCCGTCGTGGACGGCGCGGCCGTGCCGAACGTCGCGGTGACCACGGTGACGAAGGACGCGGCCTCCGCGACGCGGAACACGGCCAACGCGAACACCGACAGCTCGGGCATCGCGACGACGAGCTACAACCTCCCTGCGAGCCCCACGGGGACGTGGAAGGTGCAGGCGACGAGCGTCAGCGCGGCGTGGATCACCTACCAGGGGTCCTCGAACACGTCACCGTTCGACTCGCCGCTCCCGGCCGAACGCACATACGAGGTCACGTAGGGTTTCAACGAGCGGTCCGAAACCCTCACCAGTCCCAGGCCCGTCCGGCCCCCATGCGTCCCGCGATCCTCACCGCGCTCGCGCTCCTCTCAGCCGGTTGCGTCGCTCCCGCCGAGGAGACGAGCCCTGACACCTCGGCCGCTTCGTCGACCGCCGCCACGCCTCCCGCGCCGGAGACTGAATCGTACGACGTCGGCTTTCTGGTCGCGGTCGCGACACCGGCGCGCTCGTCCGGAGCCGCGATCGTGGAGGACCTGCTCGAGAAGGAGGGCGGGCTGAGCGGCTACGTCATCGAGGCCGAGTGGACTCCGGCGACGCCCGCCGCCGAGAAGCTCTCGCTGTGGATCCGCATCGCGGGCGCGGGCGCGATCCCGCCTGGCGAGCCGGCGTGGCTCGCGACGCCGCCGGAGCCCATCGCAAAGTCGTCGGGCGGGAGTCCTCTGCGGGCGGTCGTCCCCGCGGACCTCCTCGAGGACGGCGCGGAGTACGAGGTCCTCGTGCGCGCCGCCGCCGAACCCGCGGGTGCCGCCGCGGATCAGGCCGTCACGGTCCACATCACCAAGTTCCTCGACGTCGCCCTCGACGAAGCGTTCTCCGCGACCTCGAACGACGAGGCCAAGTAGGCGCGCGCCGTTCGCCACGCGGGATGCCTCCGCTCGTCGCTGCCTGCACGAACTGCGCCGCCTGGACCCGATTCCCCGCGCCGCCCGGCGCGCACGCGACCACGGCGCCGCCCGCGGGCGCGTGCCGGCTCGGCCTCGCGCCACCTCCGGGCGAGCCCCGATGCGACCGGTACATGGTCTCCGCGTCGTTCGAGCGGGAGATCGTCGGCCGCATGATGCAGGACCCTACCGTCGTCCCCGTGCCCTTGCGCGGTCGGAAGCGCCGGCGGTAGCACCGAGCCTGCCGCGGGCGAACTTTCGCCCTACCCCGCTCCGTGGGGCCTTCAGGGCGCGAACACCCCCTGGGGCTCGTGACGTGTCCCGAGTGTGCCCGCGCGATGGCCGCCCAGATGGGCTGTCTGACCTGCCCCGCGTGCGGGTACGGGCGATGCGGATGAATCAGAGCTGGGACGGGGATCGGAAGTAGCATGGCCGACCTGTGCGGCCCCTGCGGGGCGACCACGCGAGGGAGCAGGAGCACCGAGCGCGAGCTGCGCGGTCGCGAATGCCCTCGCTTCGGCGCCGTGCACCATGCCTGTTGCGCGCTGCAGGAGTGTTCGCGCGTGAACGCGCGCGGAGCGGTGCTGTGCGAGTTCGTGCGTTGGAACCGCGCGCAGGTGCCTCTCGGCGTGCCGCGAGGATAGCCGCTCGCGCACCTCTGTCTCTACGAACCCGTCCGCACGCGCGCCATCCGCCGGTCCTCGGCGCGCCGCACCGCACGGAGGCGCCTCAGGGTACGCAGGAACTTCACGACCTCGATGGAGCCGAGCTTGCTCGCCCCGATGCGTCGATCCCGGAACTCGATCGGGACCTCGCGCAAGGCGAGGCCAGCCTGGGCGGCGAGGTGCACCGCCTCGATCTGGAACGCGTATCCGTCGCTCAGCGTCTCGAGCGCGAGCGAGCGGGCGCGCGGACCGTAGCACCGGAAGCCGGTCGTCACGTCGCGGACGGGGAGATGGAGCGTCGCGCGAGCGAGGAGATTCGCCGCGCGCGAAGTGATGCGACGGCGCATCGTCCAGCCCACGGAGCGGCCGCCGGGAACGTACCGGCTGCCGAGCGCGAGGTCCGCGCCTGCCCGCACGGAGGCGATGAGCTCCGGAACGAACCGTGGATCGTGGGAGAGGTCCGCGTCCATCGTGACGACGAGCCCCTCGCTGACGCGCGAGAACCCTTGTCGATACGCGGAACCGAGTCCGAGTTTCCCGGACCGCTCGAGAAGGTCCACGGGATGGTCCTGCGCGAGCCGGCGCGCGACGGCGGCCGTTCCGTCGGGCGAGGCATCGTCGACGACGAGGACGCGCCAGGGGCGCGGAACCGCGCGCGCGAGACCTTCGACGAGCCGCGGGAGGTTGTCCCGTTCGTTGTACGTCGGGACGACGATCGTCACGCGTTCCTGCGGCATCCGGCCGGCGTTCCTTCGGGGATGGGCGAGCGCTAGGGTACGCGGCTCGAAGGATACCGCCGCCCGTTGTACCAGAACCGTAGACCTCCGAAGGACGGCCGTTCGACCCATGCGCGCGCGCCTACGGACGACCCTCGCGGCGCTCGCGGGCCTCGCGCTCCTCGCGGCGC
>DATDQL010000401.1:0-2861 GCA_035292305.1 Thermoplasmatota archaeon | reverse complement strand
GCCCGACGCGCCGGAGGAACCGACGCCGCCGACGCCGGACGAGCCACCGACGGACGACGAACCCGGAACGCCGGACGGCGCGGATCCGCCCGGCTCGTCCGAGCGACCGGCCCGCTGGGCATCGCCGGCCAGGGCCCGCATCGGGGCCGCACCCGCTCCCGGTCCAGACCACCTCAAGAAGCCCGGGACCTTCGGCCCGACGGGGTCGGACAGCGCGCCGCCGCCCGTCCCCGTTCCTCCCGAGTCCCCCGCGCCGTCGGCGTTCGGCGTGGCCGTCGGCGTCGCCCTCGTCGACGTCAACGCGACCTCCGGGCGGATCCTCGGCGCCCTGCCCGCGTCCTCCGCATCGTCCCGGGTCACGCTCGACGCGGGCGCCGACGGCGTCGTGCTCGCCGCGGCCGCGTCCCTCCTGTGGGCGACGGGGCGGCCGCGGCGCCGCGAGGTCCGTTGAGCCGCCGCTGTCCCACGGCGAAGCTGTCATGCAGGAGGCCATGCGTTCCAGGATGCAGGGTCGACGATGCCCAAGTCCCTCGACTCGCGCAAGCTCGTCCAGCTCCTCGCAGGCCCACGCCCCGTCACGGTCCTCGACATCCGCGACCCGGAGGACCACGAGGCGTGGTCCATCCCCGGCAGCGTCCTCGTGCCGGCGGTCGACGCGCTCTACGACGGCCACCCAGAGGCCCTCGACGCCTTCGACGCGCCGCGCGACCGGCCCGTCGTCGCCGTGTGCGGCCGCGGGCGCTCCAGCGTGCTCGCCGCGGCCGCGCTCGAAGCGCGCGGGTTCGACGCGTTCTCGCTCGAAGGCGGAATGCGCGCCTGGTCGCTCGCGTGGGACGCGGTCGACGTCGGCTTCGCAGGGCCAGGGCGAGCGCAAGGGCAAGCGCAAGGTGACGGCCGGGGCGAGGGCCAGGAAGGGCCTGGGCAAGGGCCTGGGCAAGGGACGGTGGTCGTGCAGGTCCGTCGGCTCGGCAAGGGGTGCCTCTCGTACCTCGTCGCGTCGAACGGCGAGGCGCTCGTCGTCGACGCGTCGCTCGATCCCGAGGTGTACGAGGAGCTCTGCCGCGCGCGCGACTGGCGGATCTCCGGCGTCGTGGACACGCACATCCACGCCGATCACCTCTCGCGTGGCCCCGACCTCGCGCGACGCGCCGGCGCGCCGTACATGCTGCCGCGCACCGGGCGGTCCCGGGTCGAGCGGCGCGAGCTCGACGACGGCTCGACCGTCGCCGTCGGCGCGGAGCGCCTCGACGTGCTCGCCGTCCCAGGCCACACGCCGGAGAGCGTGGCGCTCCTCCTTCCCGGCCGCGCGGTCCTGACCGGCGACACGCTGTTCGCGCGCGGCGTCGGGCGCCCCGACCTTGAAGCGACGAGCGGCGAGGCCCGCGCCCGCGCGGTCGCCCTCCACGGCTCGCTCCGGCGTCTCGCGGCCCTCGGCGACGAGCTCGTCGTGCTCGCCGCGCACGCGGACGGCGCGCTCGTGCCGGGCGAGCCGGCGGTCGCCGCGCCGATGCGGGAGGCCACTTCGCACGCGCGCGGAATCGAGGACCACGCCGAGGCCTTCGCGACGGCGCTCCTCGCGAAGCTCCCGCCACCGCCCCCGAACCACGCGGTCGTCGTGAAGATGAACGAGGCCGGGGATTGGCCGAAGGACCCGGTCGACCTCGAGGCGGGTGGCAACCGGTGCGCGGTCCCAGGATGACGTGCCTTCCGAGATCCGGTTGACGCGGAGGCTCGAAGATTGCTCCGGACCCCGCGCGCCCAGTTCGCCCTCCTCGTCGTCTCGACGCTCTTCGTCGGCGGGATGGTCGGGCTCGAGCGCTCCGTGCTCCCGCTCCTCGCGGAGCGCGAGTTCGGTGTCGCGTCCACGGCGGCGGCGCTCGGTTTCATCGCGACGTTCGGCGTCGCGAAGGCGGCGACCAACCTCTTCGCGGGCGCGCTCGCGGACCGCGTCGGCCGCCGCGCCGTGCTCGTCGCCGGCTGGCTCGTCGGCCTCCCCGTGCCGCTCGTCGTGCTCACGGCGGATCGGTGGGAATGGATCGTCGCCGCGAACGTCCTCCTCGGGCTCAACCAGGGAATGACGTGGTCGATGACGATCAACATGAAGATCGACATCGCCGGTCCGGCCCGACGCGGCGTCGCGACCGGCCTCAACGAGGCGGCGGGCTACGTGGGGGTCGCGCTCCTCGCGGGAGCGAGCGCAGCGGTGGCCGCACGGTGGGGCCTCCGCGCGCCCTCGTGGCTCGGCGTCGCCGTCGCGCTCTCGGGGCTGGCGCTTGCGCTGTTCGCGCGCGAGACCCGACCCGAGGGCTCGGGCCTGGGCGCGGGCCCGGACGGGCGCGGGCCCGGGCGGGCCTCGGCCGAGGCGGGCTCGGGCGCGGGCTCGGGCGGTCTCCGGGCCGCGTTCCGGGCGAGCGCGGGCGGGGATCGCGTGCTTGGAGCCGCGAGCTTCGCCGGGCTCGCGACGAACCTCAAGGACGGCGTACTCTGGGGCCTGCTGCCGATCGCGCTCGCGGCGCGCGGGTTCGGCCTCGGCACGATCGGCCTCGTGGCGGCGGCGTACCCGGCGGCGTGGGGGCTCGCGCAGCTCGCGACGGGGCCCGCGTCCGACCGGCTCGGGCGCAGGCCGCTCGTCGTCGCGGGCCTCGGCGTCCAGGCGGCCGGCGTCGTCGGCCTCGCGTATGCGCAACAGCCCGCGACCGCGCTCGCGGCCGCGATCGTCGCGGGTCTCGGGACCGCGCTCGCGTACCCGACGCTGCAGGCGCACGTCGCGGACCTCGTGGCGCCGCGCGCGCGAGCGTCCGCCCTCGGCGCGTACCGGTTCTGGCGCGACGGAGGGTACGTCGCGGGCGCGCTCGTCGCGG
>DATDQL010000400.1:0-2281 GCA_035292305.1 Thermoplasmatota archaeon | reverse complement strand
ACGGCCGCCGCCGCGCTCGCGGACGCCGACGCCGCGGTGCTGCAGACCGAGGACCCGATGTGGCGCGAGCTCGGGCCCGCGTCCTTCGCCGCTCTGCGCGCGAAGCTCGTCGTCGACGGCCGCCGGAGCTTCCGGGCCGAGGAGTTCGAGGGAACCGGCGTCCGGTACGCCGCCGTCGGGCTCGGCGAACCCGCCGCCTGAGTCTCGGTAGGTGGCCAGGCGCTGGCGGACGCGGCCGATGCGTGGCCCGGTCGTTCGCGGCCTCTCATTCGTCGAAGACCGGAAGACGGGAAGACCAACCCCTTGGAGGTCTGGTCTTTCGGCCTTCGACGAACGCCTTGCCCGCACTCGGCACCGTGGCCAGGTACCGAGTCTCAAGACGGAGCGTCACACCTCCCGCAGCGCCTCCGCGAGCCAAGCACGGAGCTCCGCGTCGTCCGGGAGCGTCACGAACTTCGTCCAGCGCTTCGTCCCGTCGCCTTCGAAGAAGCCGCGCGTCACGACCAGGAAGTCGGTGGTCGCGACGCCGTCGCGCAGGCGCTTCCGCGCGACCTCGAGGTAGGCGTTCTTGCCGAACGTGCGCGTGCGCTCCGCGAGCGCCTCGAAGGAAGCGGCCATCACGCCGCCGCCCCGTTCGCGGGTCCTGAAGCTTTGCCCGAGCGGCTAGCGGGGGCGACGCTCAGCGCGCGAGCGCGCGGCCTACGACACGCGCAGAGCGTGGAGGCCGCTCACGACGTCCACGGCCCACACCGTGCCGTCCGGGCCGACGGCCGTGCCCCACATCCACGGCACGCCGGCGACCGGCGACCACACGGGCGCCGCGGCGCCTTCGGGGTGCGGCACGTCGTAGCCGACCGCGCGCGGCGCCGCCATCCACGCGGGATCCGGCGCCTCGACGCCGCCTGGGCCGAGCCAGTCCACGATCCAGACGCCGGCGTGCCCGTGCGCGAGCGCGACGCGGCCGTCCGGCAGGAAGTCGAAGTTGTGCACGCTGAAGAGGAACGGCGAGTCGACGACGAACTCACCCGGCAAGATCCACGAGCCGACGAGGCTCGGGGCGGCCGGATCCGTCGTGTCGTAGACGCGCAAGTGCCCGCTCGTGTCGCCGCCGGGGATCTCGGGGCCGCTCAGCGTGTAGTGGCGGCCCGCGACGAGGCGCGGGAACGGGTGCACGTCGTGGAGCTGGACCTCCTCGCCGCGCGGAATGCCGTCGAAGCGCGAGACGAGCGTCGGCTTCGCGGGGTCGGACACGTCTAGCACGACGAGCCCATTGTCCCACCATGCCGCGTAGAGGAGCGTGCGGCCGTCGAGCGGGTGCTCCTGCACGTGCACGTCGTGCGGGAACGTCCCTTCGAGCGGCCCTTCGAGCGCGAAGAACGAGACCGGGCGAAGCGCCCGGCCGCCCGTCGGCGTCGGGACGACCTCGAGCGCTACGATGCCGTTGCCGCCCGGGGCGTCGGCCTTGTCCGCGAACACGACCTCGCGTCCGTCCGCATAGCGGTGGTAGACGGCGGTGTGCGGGCCGAGGCCGTGGATCGGGTGGAAGCCGGCGAGCGCGAGCTTCGAGGGGTCGCGCGCGTCCACGATCGCGACGCCGGGCAGCGCCGCGGCGTCCGGGCGCTGCACGTTCTCGAGGACGTAGCGCGGGTCGAAGAGCGTTCCGACCGCCCCGGGGTACACGCTCACGTAGATCCACGCTCCGTCGTCGCTCGCCGTCACGTCCATCCCCCAGGCGTTCGAGAACTCGAGCGCATCGAGGAGCTTCGGTGCTGACGGGTCGGAGACGTCGACCGCGCCCACGAGCCACGGCGCTCCGAGGTACGCGACGAACGCCGTCGAGCCGCGGACGACGAGCTCGGAGTTGAGCCACGCACCGCCGCGCGCCTCGGCGCCGGCGCCGTCCTCGCCGGGGACCATCGCGTGGTAGGCGACCTCTTCGAGCCCTTGCGAGAACGCGTGGAGCGCGGGGTCGGCGTGGTCGTGCTCCTGGACGAACCCCGGGACGACCGCGCCGACGAGGCCCTCCACCGGCGCGTCCGACACGGGGCCGGGAGCGACGCACCCTGCCACGGCGAGGGCGACGACGAGGGGGAGGGACGGTCTCACGCGCGCGGATGGACGCGCCTCGTCATGTCGCTTGTTGTCCCGCCGTTGGATGAGCGCGCCACATGACCGTCGGCGCCTCGCCGAAGACGGCCGCGCGGGGGTCCGGGCCGTCGAGGCGAAGGACCACCACGTCCGCGGCCGCGCCCTCGACCCACGCCGGCGGGAGGCCGAGGCG
>DATDQL010000399.1:0-3047 GCA_035292305.1 Thermoplasmatota archaeon | reverse complement strand
CAGGCCGTCGGAGAGGACGAGCACGTGCACGAGGTCGGGGGCGTCGAGCGCGTCCGCGAGCGCGGTGCCGGCGGCGCGGCTGTCCGATGCGTCCGCGATGGGGACGTCTACGCTCCGGAGGCGCGTGCCCGCGAACCGCACGGTCGTCGCGATCACGGAGTCGTCGGTGACGTGCGTGCCCTGGATCTCGCCGGCCGTGGAGCAGCCGAAGATCGTCGCCCGGGGGTAGGCCTCCGCGAGCGCCGGGAGGCACCGGGGGTGTTCGAGCGCGGACCCGCCGCCGAAGACGATCACGAGGTCGGGCTCCCCGGCCATCGAGGGTGCGCTCCAGCCTTCCGCGGCGGACCAAGCGCGCTGATCGACCTGCATGGCAACCCCCGGTTTTCGGTGGCCTGCCCGATAAAAGATATCCTACCGCCGGATGGCCAAGAGGCCGCTCTCCGACAGCGCCGAGCGGGGTCCGCCGTCGCGGGGACAACACCTTCATCCCCAGGCCCGGCTTCCCACCCGGCATGTCGCTCAGGGACGTGTATGTGGTCGGCGTCGGCTCGACGCGGTACGGGAAGCTCGCCGAGACCATGCGGGAGGGCGCGTCCCAGGCCGCCATCGCGGCCATCGACGACGCTCGTCTCGACCCGAAGAAGATCGACGGCGGGTTCGTGTCGAACGCGTTCGGCCTCGTGGAGCGTCAAGGCCACCTCGGCCCGCTCATCATGAGCGCGCTTGGCAACCCCGAGGCTCCGATGACGACCATCGAGGCCGCGTGCGCCTCCGGCGGCAGCGCGTTCCGTGAGGCCTACATCAACGTCGCCTCCGGCTTCGCCGACACCATGCTCGCGGTGGGCGTCGAGAAGGTCAGCGGACTCGACACCGTGACCGCGACCTCGTACTTCGCGTACGGCTCCGACTACCTTTACGAGGGGGCCTGCGGCGCTAGCTTCCCCGGCCTCTACGCGACGATCGCGACCGCGCACATGAAGAAGTACGGCACGACCGAGGAGCAGCTGGCGGCCGTCGCGGTGAAGAACCACGCGAACGGCGCGAGGAACCCGAAGGCGCACTTCCAGAAGGAGATCACGATCGACCAGGTCATGGACTCCATGGTCGTCGCGTCGCCCCTCAAGCTCTACGACTGCTGCCCCTTCAGCGACGGCGCCGCCGCCGCCGTCCTCACGACCAAGGAGCACGCGCGCGAGCTCGGCGTCGACACGCTCGTCCGCGTCGCAGGCTCCGGCCGCGCGGGCACCGTCGCGGCGCTCCCCGACCGGCCGGACCTCACGACGCTGCCCTCGACGCGCCTCGCGGTGCGCCAGGCGCTCAAGCACGCGGGGTACGAGCTCTCGGACATCGACTTCTTCGAGGTCCACGACTGTTTCACGATCGCCGAGATCGTCGCGACCGAGGACCTCGGTCTCTTCAAGCCCGGCGAGGGCGCGAAGGCCGCCGAGGAGGGCGCGACCGCGCGCGACGGCAAGCACCCGGTCAACGCGAGCGGCGGCCTCAAGGCGAAGGGTCACCCGGTCGGCGCGACCGGCATCGGGCAGGTCGTCGAGGTCGTGGACCAGATGCGCGGCAAGGCCGGCGGCCGGCAGGTGCCGAAGCCGCAGGTGGGCCTCACGCACAACATCGGGGCGACCGGCGGCAGCGCCGCCGTGCACATCCTGGAGAGGTGTAACTGAAGATGGCGGAAGCGTCCGGCGTTCCGCTTCTTTCCACCGTGAAGGAGCGCCTGCGCGAGGGCAAGCTCAGCGGCTTCCATTGCAGGAAATGCGGCCGCACACAAGCGACACCGATGGTCGTGTGCGCGAACGACGGCGGCCGCGAGATCGACCTCGTCGACCTCCCCGACACGGGCACGATCGAGAGCTTCACCGTGCAGGTCATCTCGAGCGAGGAGTTCATCAACGACTGCCCGTTCGCCTTCGTCGTCGTCAAGCTCGACAACGGCGTCAACGTCACCGGGTGGGTCGGCAGCGTCGCGAAGGCCGCTGACCTCCCGATCGGCACGAAGGTGCGCTTCACGCCGAGCTACAAGCCCGGGGTGCAGTTCGAGCGTGCTTGACGACGTCCTGGAAGACGCGGCGAGCGCGTTGCCCGCTCCGTTCACGTCGGTCTCGCTCGTCCGCTTCATCCTCGGAGTCCTTGGCGGTTGCGCCCTGCTGTTGGCCTTCCTCTACCTCGTCTTCCGGTGAGCGTCGTGCCGGAACGCATCCTCCGCGCAGCCACCGTCGTCCTCCACCGCGCCGGCGCCGTGTTCCTCGTCGAGCGGCCCGCGTCCGCGCGCTTCTTCCCCTCCGTCTGGGCCTTCCCGGGCGGCAAGGTGGACGCCTCGGACGGCGACGGCGACCCCGCGTTCCGCCGCGGCGCCATCCGCGAGCTGCACGAGGAGACCGGGCTCGACGTCGGCGAGGACGCGCACCTCGCGCCCGCAGGGCGGCTCCTGACGCCGCCGTTCGGGCCGATCCGCTTCGACACGCAGTTCTTCCTCCTCGAGGTCGCGGACGCAGAGGAGCCCGCGATCATCCCGGGCGAACTCGTCCAAGGCCGATGGGTCGAGCCGGCGCGCGCGGTCGCGGAGTTCGAGCGCGGCCTCCTCCCGCTCGCCCCTCCCACGCTCGCGGTCCTGCGCCTCGCCGCCGCGCACGGCCTCGCCGGCGCCGCGGCCGTCGCGCAGGCGACGGACGGGCTGCCGCATCACCGCAGGTTCCGCATCGAGGTCGCGCCGGGCATCTACACGCTGCCGCTCCCCACGAGGACGCTCCCGCCGGCGACGAGCACCAACGCGGTCGTGTACGGCGGCGCGAGCGTGCTCGTCGTGGACCCCGGCCCGTCCGAGGTCGAGGCGGTCGAGCCTCTACTCGCGCTCCTTCGCTCGCTCGCCTCCGAAGGCCGGCGCACGCGATGGGTCGCGCTCACGCACCACCACCCGGACCACGTCGGGGGCCTCCTCGCCGTCGCCGAGGAGACGGGCGCGGAGGTCTGCGCGCACGCGGAGACCGAGAAGCGCCTCCCGTTCAAGGTGGACCGGCTGCTCGCGGACGGCGACG
>DATDQL010000398.1:0-4091 GCA_035292305.1 Thermoplasmatota archaeon | reverse complement strand
CGTCGGTCGCGCCGGCGGGACGAACTCTCCCGATGTCGGACCCCTGCGTCTCACCGTCCAACCCGTTCCCCAGAACGATGGCGCCCCCTACGGCTCGACCTTTGACCGGATCCCGCGGCTCGTCGGGCACCCGCTCGAGCTCGCGGGGTCGAGCCGCGGCGCCTCGGCCGAGAACGGGTTCGCGCCGTGGTCTCCGAGGACGGCGACCGTGGTCGGGCTCGATGAGATCACGGTCGAGACCCCTTCGGCACCGGCGGTCTCCGCGCTCTTCGGTCCGGGGGTGTCGGTCGGCGCGGGCGCGTACTCCTGCGGGGAGCGGGCGGGGGACGGCGTGCGTTGGATCCCCCAGTCCGCGACCGTGTGGTACAACTGGACGGCCCCGGGGCGGCCCATCGAGAAGCCCGTCCCCGACGGGGAGGTCCAGTGGGCACGGGACATGCTTGCAGGACGCGCACGTCTCGTCACGGCGAACACGTTCGGCTCCCCGCTCGATACGATGCTCTCGGTCTGGGAGGTCCGCGCCGTCGATGACGTTGACGGCATGGGCAAGACGAACGGCGTCCACGAAGGGACGTACCGTGTCCAGGTCGAATGCAACGACGACTACCTCGGGGCGCAATCGCGCGTGCGATTCGCCGCCCTGGACGGCGAGCGTTACCTCTTCATGATCGGCTCGAAGGATCCGGCGGGAGGGGACTTCGTCCTGAACCTCCCTGCGGCGAACGACGACCGCGACTCCGCGACCGTCGTCGTCGGCGCGGCTTCGGACCGCGTCAGCGCGGTCGGGGCCACGGTCGGACCCGACGAGCCCGTGCAGGACGACTGCACGCTCGGCCGGACGCTGTGGTGGCGCTGGGTCGCGCGCTCCGGCGGACCGGCGTCCGCGACGGCGGCCGCGACCGGGAAGCCGACGAGCCTCGCCGTCTACCTCGCGAACGCGCGTACTCCCGTCGTCGCGTGCGTCCAGGGCGCCGCGCCGGTCAGGGCCGACTGGATCGCGGAGGCCGGCGCGACCTACTTCTTCCAGA
Source organism: Thermoplasmatota archaeon (assembly GCA_035292305.1). GTDB lineage: Archaea > Thermoplasmatota > SW-10-69-26 > JACQPN01 > JAJPHT01 > DATDQL01. The sequence continues at coordinate 3,063 of DATDQL010000398.1, read as the reverse complement.
TCGGGACCGATGACCCTGTGGAGGTCTCGGTCGGGATCGCACAAACGGCCGCGGCAGGCGCCGCCTTGCTCCTGGCGCTCGCCATCTCGGGTCCGTTCCTCAGCACGACGACGGCGAGACGCCGCAGAAGAGCCCGACGACCGGCTCGGCGGCGTTGTCCGGCACGCGGCCGGTCGTGAGCGTGGCATACGTCGTCGAGAACGCGTAGTCCCCGCCGACCCCGCCCGTCGCCTGCACGTACGCGAAGCCCGCGTCTTCCGGCACGCGGCACACGCTCCCTGCCGTGCACGCGCCGTCGTCGACGCGTGCCGCCGGCTCGCCGTTCTCCTCCGCGAAGAAGTACACCTCGAACGAGGCGTCGGGGGCGATCCCTTCGACGAGGGCGAGCGCGTCGAAGCCGTCTTGCGGCTCCTCGAGCGCCACCCATCGCCCGTCGAGCTGAGCCTCGTCCGCCACCGTGGTGTTGGAGAGCCCGCGCGTCTCCCGGACCGCAAGGCCCGCTGGCCCCCTGAGGTCAGCGACGAACACCGGCTTCCGTGTCTGCGGGTCCTCCACGGGCACCTCTGCGTTCGCGGTCGCGTCGTGCGCCGGGTTCCACACCGGCCCGAGGTCCGCCCGCTGCACCTTCGAGGGCCCGAGGCAACCGGACACGCCGACGCGGTCGCCGTCCACGCGCTGACGCGAGGCGTCCGCGCACGCCGGAACGTTCGCGCCCGTCCCGGCCGCGACCGTTCCGCACAGCGTCTGGACCGTGCCGAGCGGGCCCCTCGAGGTGCCGACGCCGAACGTGAGCGTGTAGTCAGACTGCGTGCCGCTCGTGAGGAAGAACGCGTGCTCGCCCGCGCGCGACACGCACGCGAGCACGTGACGGACGAGCCCTTCGCCCGGCACGTCGCCGGTCGTCTCGACCGCGCAGCCGAGCGAAGCGCCCTCGGGATCGAAGACGCACAGCTCCGCGTCCGGGGGTCCGTCGAGGCGAACGAGGAACGACGCGGCACCGAGCGACGACCCGACGATGTCCTCGACCCCGACGTAGAATGCATACACGTCCGTCGTGTCGAGTCCGCCGATGTGGCCGACGCAGTCCACGACAGGCGCGATGAGCGAGAGGTTGAGGGATGTCGTGGTCGACGCTCCCGCGTCCTTCGAGAACTTGCAGTCATTCTGTAGCTTCGGCGGGAGGGCGATCGAGAACGTCATGCCGTACGGGGTCTCGTCGCCGAAGTCGCCCGAGAACGCGCGCACAAGGAGGTAATGGGCGCCCGCGCGCTCGGCGACGACCTGGGCCGTGTCGGTCTCGGACCCGGACGCCCCGCTGCACGCGACTCGCTGTCGAGCGGGCGAGTAGATGCACGCATCGACGTCGGTGCCGGGCGCGGGCGTCACGTCCACACGCAACGCTTCCGCCTCCTGGAGCTCGACGGCGTACCAGTCGACGCGGTCCTCGCCATCGAACGTGGCGCTGCACCCCGTGAGGCCCGCGGCCGCGACCGGGAGGGCAGTCTCGAGGACGTCGCCCGCGTCCGTTCCGGAGCCGCAATCATCCGTGTCTCGCGCCGACGCATCGTACGTGAGCTCGAAGCCGACCGCCTGCGGCGCGCCTCGGGCGATGACGAGGGCCCTGTCCGCGCTCCACGGCACGATACACTCCTCGAACCCCACGCGTGCGCAGGCTCCGAGCTCTCGCTGGCCGCGGAAGAACCTGAGCTCCCCCTCGGGAGGCGCCCCGTCCACGGTCGCGTTCGGCCAGAAGGCGAGCGTCGCCCACTCTCGTCCCGTGGACTCCGCGGCGAGACGGACCCATCGACCGTCGATCGTCCCATCGGGAAGCCACGCTTCCGGCGGCGCGGCGTCGGGCTTCCGCACGAGAGCCGCGCGCTGCGTGGAGAGGGATCCGAACGCGTCGCTTGCGGCGTCGGTCGCCTGAACCTCCCGCTCGTCCTCGGATTCCCCGACGAGCGTCGTGCACAGCCGGCCCGGCGTCACGGGCGGCGTGCATACGGACTCGTCCGCCTGCGCGATGGTGGCGTTCGCGTCCTCCGCGCACGCCGCGACGACGCCCGCGGGGGCGCATCCCTCCTCGACCCACGTCGCACTCTCACCCAAGCTGCGACCCGCCGAGACGCCGCCGGAGGACGGCGTGAGGAAGCCCGAGGCTCGTTGCAGCGACGTGGACGAGGACGGTGCCACCGTCAGCATGTACTCCCCGCTGCCTGAGAACGCGAACACAGCGACGCGCCAGGGGCCCTTTTCGGGCGCGCGCAGGCGCTCCGGCATGGGTCCTTGACTCAGGCTGCAGCGGGACTCGTTACGTCCGGACTCGTTGCGACCGAACACGCAGACGTCGAAGTCGGCCCGGCCGTTCGGCACGACGAGGACGTCGAACGGCCCCATGCCGTCGACCGCATACCAGTCCACGGGGTCCGCGCCGGAGAGCGTCCCGCGGCACGAGATCGGACGGCCGATCAAGATCGCGGCGTCGTCGGCGCCGGCGTCGCGCTCGCCGCGACAGTCGGGCTCGAACTCCGCGGCCCGCCCAGCTGGGAGCGGAAGCAGCACGAGCAAGACCGCGACGGCGAGCGCACGCTTCACGAGCCGGCCACCCCGTTGAGCAAGATGTCGGTGCATCCGGCGGCCGTCGCCGGCGCGGAAGCGCGCACGCAGGCTCGGCTTCCAGGGCCTTCGCCCGCGACGTTCGTCGCGCGAACCGTGTACCAGTAGACGTCGCCCGCGCCGCCGGTCCTACAGCGGCACGATCTCTGTATCTCGTCGACGAACCACGTGCCGGGGAACCGCTGATGGAGGAGCTCGGGCAGCTCGTCTTCGGCGGCGAGGGAGCGCCGCACATCGTACGAGAGGACGGACCCGGACTCGTCGTCGGGCGGCTCCCACCGCACATCGATGAGGAACGGCTGACCGGACCGCGCGACCACGCTCAGGTTCTTCGGCGCCCCGGGCGGGAGCGCGCCCGGCGACGCGAACCGGACCGTCCCCGGGAAGGCGCCCGTCGGGACCGAGAGTCCGGAGCTCCCGTACGCGTCTTCGATCCCCGCGGCGGCCTCG
>DATDQL010000397.1:0-4738 GCA_035292305.1 Thermoplasmatota archaeon | reverse complement strand
CGGTTCCCCGTCGCGGTCGAGCCGAACGCGACCCTGCTCCTCGCCAGGCTCGAGGCGGACGTGGGCGCCCTCCAGAACGGCGACTTCGACCTCTTCGTGTACGCGCCGAACGGGGACCGGTACAACATGACGCCGGACGAGCCGCTGAACTGGCGCCCCAACCGGCCGTTCGGCGGCGAGAGCGTGTCGGTCCCGTACGAGCAGCTCCTCGCGGGCGGCACGGGCGACTGGTCCGTCGAGGTCGTCTACGCCGGCGGGACCCTGCCACAGGCCGCGTACACGATCTCCGGCGCCGTCTACTACAACCTCAGCCGCTCGACCGAGCTCATCGTCGCCGGCCCCGCGCTCCTCAAGCCGGGCGAGAGCCACACGTTCACGTTCGACCTCATCGCGACCACGCAGAACCCGCAGGTCGCGATGGTCTACGGCGGCAAGGCCATCGCGTACAACAAGCACACGGACCCGAACGCGCAGGATTGGGGCAACTACACGAAATGGTCGACCCTCACCTACACGATCGGGACGCAGAGCGTCATCGGCCCGGTGAACGAGATCACCGCGGGCGGCGCGCTCGTCGCGCTCGGCCCGGCCATGCGCGCCTGGGGGCAGGTCCTGGGCTTCGCCGGCTCGTTCGTGCTCATCCCGGCGATCGTCCTCGGCGGCGTCTTCGGCCGCGGGAGCATCACCGCGCTCAACTCGGCCTTCGGCGGCGCCAGGCGGCGCGTGCTCTTCCACAACTCGACGAGCTACGGCCTGCTCATCTTCACCGTCCTGCACATGGGCGTGCTCCTGCTCGAGCCGATCTGGGCCTGGACGCACGGCCTCGTCCTCGGCGGGCTCGCGCTCGCGTGCATGATCGGCCTCGCCCTCACGGGCGCTTTCCAGCGCCGGCTCGTCGTCGCGTGGGGGTTCCCGCGGTGGCGGTTCGTGCACTTCGCCCTCGGCGTGCTTGTCGTGTTCTTCGTCGTGGCCCACCTCGTCGTGGACGGCACGCACTTCGAGTGGGCGCGAGCCTTGTTCGGGGAGACGAACTCGGGCGGACAGGGCTAGCGCGCGATACGCCGCCATTCCGTCGCCGCCCGCCGCCATTCCGTTGCCACCCGCCAGGATCACCCGGAGGAACGGAGGCTCGGAGGGACGGAGGACGTCTCCGCGTCTCCGTTCCTCCGAGCCTCCGTGTGAGCCTGGCGGGTCCCAACCTCCGCCGGGGTCCGCCACACGGGGCGGGACCCGATCAAATCCGACACCTTCATCCTGCGCTCCCTCGCTCTAGAAGCAAGGGATGCACGTGACCGGACCTTCCATCGCGCAGCGCTACCTGGACCGCGGCTTCGAGCTCGAGCGCGTCCCGCTCGCCTCCCCCTTCGAGTTCCTCGCGGTCGGTGACCCCGACGGCGAGCGCGCCCCCCGGCTCGCGGTCTTCTCGCACGAGGGCCGCGTGGGCGCGTCCCGACTCGTCGACGTCCGTCTCGTCGCGCGCGACCTCGGCGCCCGCGCCGTGTTCTGGGCGTCCGAGTTCACGGAGGACGCCCACCGCATCGCCGACCGGTTCGGGATCGAGCTGCGCGAGCAGCGCGTCCCGGGGGAGCCGGACGGCCCCCCGGCCGCCGCGCCGCCGGTCGCCTCCGACGACGTCCCGCCGCCCTTCGTCGAGCTCGCGACACCCCCGGTCGCGCACGTGCCGCTCGAGGTCTCGGTGCCGCCCGTCGATCCGATCCTCGCCGTGGAGGCCCGCGCGCACCCGGATTTCGCGGAGTTCGAGGAGTTCCCGACGCCGGCGGAGCTGCGCGACGAGCTCCGCCACCTGAACACGCTGCTCGACCGGCCGTCCCCCCACGAGGCTCCCGAGCTCTCGCTCGAGGAGTTCGAGGAGCCGCGGCAGCTCGCCGAGACGGTCATCCACCCGGCGATCCTGCCTGGGGCCGTCCCGGAGCTCGCGCGCCTCACCGAAGCCGCGATCGCCCTCGACCCGGCCGACGGTATCGACGGTGACGAGCTCGCGGACCTCGCCGCGTGGTACGACGACCTCTGCGCCCTGGAAGCGCGACACGCCGACGACGCCGAGCTTGCCCGATGGCGCGAGGAAGTCATCGATCTCGAGGCGCGGGCCCTCGCCGAGGAGGTCGCGGGACGCCACCGCGTGGCGGTCGAAGCCCTGTTCCCGCTCGCCCAGGCCGCGGGTCTGCTTCGGGCGCCCGTCGAGTTCGCGCCCCGCCCGGCGGGCGCTGCCGCGTTCCGCGAGGTCGAGGAAGCGATCCCCGCGACGGCGGGCGCGGTCCTCGTGTGGCCCGGGTTCGACGAGCTCGCCCCGCTCGCGCACGCGGGCGGCGTGCTGCACGCCGAGCCCGAGTTCTCGCCCGCCGGGGGCGCGGGCGTCGCGTTCCGCGCCGTCGAGGACGCGGCTCCGGCCCTCCCCGACGTGGCCTTCACGGTCGCTCTCGAGGCGCCGGTCGAGGCTGCGCCGATCGCGATCGCCGAGGAGGAGCCTCTGCTCGCGGGCGCGCCGCCCGACCTCGGCACGCTCCCGATCCTCCCGCCGCGTCAGGTGCTGCCTTGGGTCCCTGCCCCGCTGCCCCCGCACGCGTCGCACGAGGCGCGGCTGTTCTTGGACGCGTTCAACCGCGCGCAGCAGTGGCGTACCCTGCAGGCCCTCGAGGCGACGCGCCAGGAGGCCCGGGAGAGCGTCCGCGCCGCGACGGACGTGCCGAAGCCGGAAGGGGCGAAGACGCAGCCGCACGAGGATTACGAGCTGCTCTGATCACCGCAGGACGGCGGCCGACGCGGTCGCGTCGAAACGCCAGACGGGCCCGCGGCCAGCGAGGTGGATCCCGCCGGTCCAACGGTCGATCCCGATCTCGGTGACGCGGTCGGCCTTGCCGTCGAGGACGCGTCGGCCAAGCGGCGAGAGCGCGAGGCGCGAGCCCGCGGGCTCCGTGAGGGGCACGAGCCCGCGGAGGCGCTCGAGGAGCTGCAGGTCTCCGAGACCCATGCGCGCCACGGCCGGATCCAGGAACGCCAGGAGGAGGATCTCGCGTTCCGCGCGCGGCCCGGAGGCGAGCGTCCGCAGGAGCGCGCCCTCGGCCGGGTCGAGGCCGGTCCGCGCGTCCGGGAGGCGCGCGAGGTGGCCGCGGAGGGTGGCGGCGACGGCCTCCGGCAGCGGCCCCTCGAGGAGTTGCTCGGCCGCCGACGGATCTCCCGCAGCGACGGCGTCCCAAGCTCGGCGGGCCGCGACGAGGCCGTCGAGGGGGAGCGCGGTGCGGGCCTCGAAGAGCCGCGTCCACGCGCTCGGGTCCTTGAGCGCCGCGCAGTCGGGCTCGGGGCGCGCGAGGACGACGCGGGGCGCCGCGAGCCCCGCGAGCACGTAGAGCGCGTTCAGGCCGCAGAAGAGGTCGCCGCCGAACCAGAGCACGGCCTCGTACGGAAGATGGGCGAGGAGCGCCTCGCGCTGCTTCTCCGCGTCGTCGTGCGGCGTGAAGTGCCACCGTTCGCGGATCCACGCGGTTCGGGTCGGGCCCGGAGGCGGTCCGTCCACGAGCGCCTCCCGCCACGCCACGCCTTCGCCTGGCAGGACCGACGCCTCGAACGCGGGGAGGTCGGCGTCGCCCGGCAGGACGTGGAGGATCTCGTGCATTCCCGAGCGTCGCACCCGGGACGGGCCGGATGAGGGTTCTTGACAAGCCCTTGTCAAGGACCGCGAGGGGCGACGGCGGTCAAGGCGTGAGCCGTTCGGCGTCATGTTCGACCCGAAGGCGAACATGAGCCGAGCGGCTCATGGGGTGAGCCGTTCGGCGTCATGTTCGACCCGAAGGCGAACATGAGCCGAGCGACTCATGGGGTGAGCCGCTCGGCGTCACGCGGGAACAGCACGGCCTCGCGCACGTTCGGGAGGTCGAGCACCTGCATCGTGAGGCGGTCGATGCCGAGGCCGAACCCGCCGTGCGGGGGCATGCCGAACCGGAACGCCTTCAGGTAGTCCGCGAACTCCTTCGGGTCGAGGCCTTTGAGCTCGATGCGCTTCACGAGCTTCGCGGGGTCGTGCTGCCGCTGCGCGCCGCTCGTGACCTCGAGGCCGCGGTACTCGAGGTCGAAACTGCGCGACACCGTCGAGCCGTCCTCGACGTACGCGTAGAACGGCTTGATCGCCTCCGGGTAGCCCGTGATGAAGTAGAAGTCGTGGCCCTTCGCGGCCATGAGCTCGCCGAGGACCTTCTCGGCCTCGGTGCTGAGATCCTCGCCCCACTCGATCGGGCGGCCGAGCCGGTCCGTCGCGTTGACCTGCTGCACCGCGTCGTCGTACGGGACGCGCGGGAACGGCGTCGGCTGGAGGCGGACCTCCTTGCCGAGCGTCGAGAGCTCCGCGCCGCAGCGGTCGTGCACGGCCTGCCAGATGCGGTGCACGACCGTCTCGAGCACGCGCATGACGTCCTCCTCGTCCTCGATGAAGGCCATCTCGGCGTCGAACGCCGTGATCTCGTTCAGGTGACGGACCGTCTTGTGCTTCTCCGCGCGGAAGTACGTCGCGACCTCGAACACGCGGTCGAGGCCCGTCGCCATGAGCATCTGCTTGTAGAGCTGCGGGGACTGCGAGAGGTACGCCTTCCGGTCGAAGTACTTCACCTCGAAGAGGTCGGTGCCCCCCTCGCTCGACGCGCCGATGACGCGCGGCGTGTGGACCTGCGTGAAGCCGAGGTCGCGGAACGCGTCCGAGCCCGAGCCGACGACGACGTCGCGCACGCGG
>DATDQL010000396.1:0-2396 GCA_035292305.1 Thermoplasmatota archaeon | reverse complement strand
CCGCTTCGCCGACGGATCCGTGCTGGACGAGTCCGCCGTGCGGCTCGCGCTCGCGGTGCCGGCGGCGACGGCGTCGCACGACACGATCTTCGGCTCGGATCGCGGCGAGACGCTCCTCGGCCTCGTCGGCGAGGACACGCTCTACGGCGAGGGGGGCGACGACGTGCTGGACGGCGGCACGGGCAGCGACTACCTGATCGGCGGCGAGGGCGACGACACCTACTTCGTCGACCACCGGCTCGACCGGGTGACGGAGCGCGCGGGCGAAGGCGAGGACACCGTCATCGCGACGGCGAGCTACGGGCTTCCGGCCGAGATGGAGAACCTGGTCCTCACGGGGGCGGCAGCGAATGGCACGGGCAACGATATCGACAACGTCATCGACGGAAACTCCACGTTGAACCAGCTGCGCGGCGCTCGGGGCGACGACCTGCTGCGCGGCGGCACCGGCAATGACTTGTACCTGTACGACCTCGGCGACGGCAACGACACGATCGAGGATCTCGACGCTACGCCGGGCAACCTCGACGAGCTGCGCTTCGGCCCCGGCATCGCGGGCGCGGACGTGCGCGTCGCGCGCATCGAGGACGACCTGCGGCTGCGCCTGCGCGGCGGCGGCGAGGTGCTGCTCGCCGGCTGGTACGACCCCGCTTCGCGCGTGGAGCTCGTGCGCTTCGCCGACGGCACGAGCTGGGATGCCGCGATGCTGGAGCACCTCGCCAGCCTGCCCTCGAACGAGCCACCCCAGCTCGCGCAGCCGATCGCCGATGTGTCGGTGCTCGAGGATGTTGCGTTCGAGCGCGTGCTGCAGCCCGGCACTTTCGTGGACGCCGACGCGGCAAACACGCTCGTCTATGAAGCGACGCAAGGCGACGGCGCGCCATTGCCAACGTGGCTCCAGTTCGACGAGGCCGGCGGAGCGTTTCCGGTGTTCTCGGGCACGCCCGCGAACGAGGACGTCGGCGAGTACACGATCCGCGTGACGGCCACGGACCCCGCGGGCGAGTCGGCCTCCGACGAATTCGTGCTGACGGTGGTCAACGTGAACGATGCGCCCGGACTGCAGGCCCCGCTCGCCGACCAGGCCGTCGCCGCGGGCGCCGCGTTCGCCCTGACGCTCGACGAAGCGATGTTCGCGGACGTCGACGCGGGCGACGCGCTCGCCTACCACGCGTCGCGCGCCGATGGCGAGGCGCTGCCCGCCTGGCTCGCGTTCGACGCGGCCACGAAGACGTTCTCCGGCACGCCGGCGGCGACGGACGCGGGCGCACTGGACGTACGCGTGACCGCGACCGACCTGGCCGGCGCGCAGGCGAGCGACGAATTCCGCATCACCGTGACCGACGGCGCGCCGGGCGACGGGCACATCGTCGGCACGGATCGCGCCGACGTCCTGATCGGCACGCCGGACGACGATGTGATCGACGGCCGTCGCGGCCACGACTTTCTCGTAGGCCTCAAGGGCGACGATGCGTACCTCTATCGCCGTGGCGACGGCCACGACTGGATCCTGGAAGCGGGCGGCATGGACACGCTGCGCTTCGGCGAGGGTATCGCCGAGAGCGACGTGGCGGTGCTGCGCCGCCATGGCGACCTCGTGCTCAAGGTGCAGGGCGACGGCGGCAGCGTCACGGTGAAGAACTGGTTCCTCGCGGCGGGCAAGCGCGTCGAGCGCGTGGAGTTCGCCGACGGCGCCGCGTGGGACGAAGGCGGGTTGCGCGCGCGTGCGCGCCATTGGCACGACGATGGCGGGTTCGACGGCCATGGGAGCTCGCACGGACACGGCCACCATCACGGGCACGACCACGACTGGCCTCGCTGGGCGGGCGCACATGGGCGCGGCACAGGGCGGGACGAGGATCGTCGCGGATTCCACGACGCGCGCGACGCGATCGAAGCGCGCTTGAAGCGCGCGCCGCGCTATGACTTCAGCGCCTTGGCCGAGCAGTTGCGCGGCGAGCGAAAGGGCGGCGCCTCGGGCGTGGCCGAGAACGCGCGCCGCTGGGACGCCATCCGGCAGGCGGTCGGGCTGCTCGCGCTCGCCGAGGACGACGCCGCGCGCGGCTGGGACCGCGGCGGCGACGACGAGCACGTCGCGCACGCGAACGCCGCGCATGGCTGGGGCCATGCCGGTTCCACGGGCCGGCACGCGGGTTTCGCAGGCCTGCGCGCCTTCGCCGGGCTCGGCGAGGGCTTCAGGAGCCTCGGCTGAGCGCCGATCCACGCGAGTTCCGACCGTCGATCCTGCGCCTGCAGGAGGCGCCGCCGAGCCCGCTCGGGCGCGCGGTCCTGTGGGTGCTGCTCGGCTTTCTCGGCGCGCTGCTCGCGTGGTCGGCGATCGGGCGACTGGATATCGTCGCCGTGGCAAACGGGCGGTTGGTGCCCGAGACTTACTT
>DATDQL010000395.1:0-4274 GCA_035292305.1 Thermoplasmatota archaeon | reverse complement strand
ACAAGCTGCAGATCTCCACGCACGAGGTCGAGGTGGCTGACCTCCGCCAGCTCTTCGAGTTCACGGAGGCGCAGAGCGACTTCCTCAACGGCGCCCGGCGTCGCTACGGGGGCGCGTGGCTCGCGGAGATCCACGACAAGCCGACCGCGCTCCTCGTGCAGGAGGTGCAAGGCACGCGCTTCGACGGGCCCGTCGAGGTCGTGAAGCGCAAGATCGCCCGGCTCTTCGACGCCGGGCTCCTCCACCGCGACGAGCGCGTGACGTGCACGGGGCCCGTCCTCCGCGAGCTTCGCGAAGGCAAGGTCGTGCTCGTCGACACGGGAGGGTTGACCGACGCCGAGGAGCTGCTCGTCGCGACGGTCCTCGCGCGCGCGCTGCTCGAATCGGGCAAGCGCGCGTACGAGGCCGAGGGCTTCGACACCCTCCCGCCCGTGATGATCACGCTCGAGGAGGCGCAGCGCGTGCTGGGCAAGGGCTCGTCCAAGGGCAACGTCTTCGGCCAGATCGCGCGGGAAGGCCGCAAGTTCAAGGTCGGCATCTGCGCCATCACGCAGCAGCCGAAGCTCCTCGACACCGAGGTCGTCTCGCAGCTCAACACGCTCTTCATCCTTGGTCTCGCGGACAAGCGGGACCGTGACATATTGCAAGACTCGGCGAAGCAGGACGTCGGACAGCTCGAGAACGAGATCCAGATGCTCATGCCCGGCGAGTGCCTCCTCACGAGCCCGTACGCGCCGTTCGCGGTGCCCGCGAAGGTGCATCTCTACGAGGAGTGGCTCGCGCGCCTGCCGGCCGCGCGCGAGGAGGCGAAGGTGACGGTGGATCGCGCGTTCTACTGACCCCCGGCACACCAAAGTTATAAGTCGCCCTCAGCGGGCTGGTCCAGGGGCTGTCGACGTGCGCGGAAGGCTCACCGTAGCGACCGCCGCGCTGGCGGTCCTCGCGGGGTGCATCACGCCGTCGGAGGCAGGGCCCGACGTGCCCTCCGCGGGCACGGTCGATGCCGCGCTTCCCGAGGTCGAACTCCTCCAGGACCCGGCCGGCGATGCGTGGATGACGAGCGCGTGGGTGATCCGCGACGGCGTCCAGGGTTGGTGCCGGTTCGTGCCGCGCGCGGACGAGCCGTGCCGGGACGCGACGACCGCGATGCAGCCCCCGGACGCCGGCCTCGTCGAGGCCCCGCCCTGGATGGACGTGCTCTCTGTGGGGGTCACGGAGGAAGGACGCGACATCGTCCTCGCGATCGAGGTCGCATCGCTCCCCGAGGACGCGCGCGACCTCGTCATGGACGACATGGCCCCGGTATGGGAGGTGTGTTGGGCCGAGATCGTCGCCGACTCCTGCGACTTCAGTCACGGCGCGCAGCGAGCGTCCTTCGGCGTCGGGAACAGCTTCGACGGGGCTCCGCAGCTGTCGGCGGTGTTCGAGGTCACCTGGAACGAGAACGGCACATGGGGATGCAACGACTGGTGGTGGTGCATGTGGGCCATCCCGTTCGAGCTCGAGCCCGGGACGCCAGGGCGCATCGTGATGCGCGTCCCGCGGGAGCTCGTGACGACTCCGGACGGGCTCCATGATGTCCAAGCGAGGGCTCTGGTCACGGACGGCCGCTTCGACCCTCCGGTCGACGGCGCCCGCGTGCATGGCCCCGGAGACCGGAGCGAATCCGTCGGGACACCGTGGTGGCTGCGTTGGTTCCGCTACACGGTCGATCGCGTCGAAGGTTCCGCCGAGTACACGTTCCGATCTGTCGCGCCCGTCGAGGCCCTGCCCGGTCTTGCGGCGCCGGGGTACTACGCCGACGCGTCGGAGGACTCGCCCCTCGCGCCGACCGGCCTGTGGCTCGCCGAGACCGCCGAGGAGGTCGCGCTCTCGATCGCATTCCGCGAGATCCCGGACCCGTTCCAGGGCCTCTGGCTCGAAGCCGAGCTCGCGTTCGGAGAGGGCCGCCTCGTGTACGTGTGGTACGACGCGACCGACCCGGGAGCGGTACCGGGGGCGTGGATGTGCTCGGACCAGAACTGCTCCCGCACCCTCGCGATCCCGGTCCGCGCGGTCCTCGTGTACGGCGAAGAGCCGCGTGTGGATCTCGTGTTCCCGCGCGTCGCGATCGGGTCGCCCGGACGCGGGGCGCGCACGAACCTCGTCGAGGTCGACGGGAGCGTCGGGCTCGAGAAGCTCGACGGCGCTGTCGAGGCAACGGACCGGGCTGGCTTCTGGTTCACGCTCGCGCCGTACACGTTCCTCATGGACACGCAGGTCTCCCAGGATCTGAACCGCGCGACGCTCGCGCAGGACGGCGCGGGGGACGTTGCGGACGTGGTCTCCGGGCCGGACCCGGTGTCGACTCCGGGCTGGGACCGCAGGTCGTTCGACATCACCTCCGTGGACGCGCAGCCCGCGGGCGAGGGTGCGGTCCGTTTGTCCCTCGGGCTCGAGCGTCTTGTAGAGGTGGAGCCTCCCCCGCCCTTCGACGCTGTGCTGTTCTCGATCGGGCTCGGCTCCGCGGAGCGTTCGACGCTCGTGGGGTACTATCGGGCAGACGGCGAGGAGAAGGGCACGTTCTTCTGCGCGGACGACACGCTCCTTCTCGGCGGAGACGGACGACTCCCCGCGCGCGATTTCTGGCAGATCATCGACGGCGTCCTGTCCACGACCGAGAACGACGGACAGGCCCGGTCCCGTGGATCCGGCGGGGGCGGGAGCATCACGTTCACGATGCCGCTCGCATGCGTAGGCGACGAGGAGTCGACCGCGCTGCACGCCGACAAGGTCGCCGCGGGCACGTTCGCACTCCGGTCGCAGGGCGACGAGGTGCGCATGCTCGACGAGGCTTCCGGAGACGGACCGTTCCTCATCGAGACCGCGGTCGTGGCGGCGGCCGCTCCGTGGTACGCGAAGCCGTTCGGGCTCGACAACTTCTGGGACATGTTCGGCATCGGCGCGGCCTTGATCACGACCGGAGTCGGGGCAGCGATCGTGAACCGCCGACGCGCGTCCTTGCGTCGACTCCTCGCCGACGTGGAGCGCGCGGCGGCCTTGCCCACCCCGGCGGAGCGCGACGCGGCGTTGCGCAGCCTGCGCGCGCGCCTCAAGGAGCGCCTGACCCGGGGAACGATCGCCGAAGGTCAGTACGTGCTCGTCGAGCGCCGGTTGGACGAGCTCCTGATGCGCGCTCGGGTCGATGTCCTCACGGAGGCGTTCGACGAGCTTCCGCACGTCCTCCTCGGGCGGCTTCAGACGATGCTCGCGGACGGCACGATGAGCGCCGACGACCATCGTGTGTTCACGGCCCTCGTCGACAAGGCTCGATTCCTGACTCCCGAGGCGAAGCGCGAGATCTGCGACCGCGCCGCGATCTGGGTGCGGCAGGACGCCGGCTCCCCGTAGCGGCGCCCGTCCGTAAGGGTCATGCCTGCGCGCGACCTCGCGGGCACATGCGTGCCGCGTTCGTCGTCCTGCCCGTGTTCTCGCTCGTCCTCGCCGGCTGTGCCGAGAAGGTCTCCGACATCACCGGCGGCGACGACCGCGAGGAGCGCACGGCCGGCGCGACCCCCGAGGCTCGCGCCCTCAACGCCCTCGCGGCCGTCGGCGACGACATGGGGGCGGACGGCGAGATCCGCAAGATGACGATGGTCGCGACCGGCGGAGGGTACAGCGGCACGGTGATCCTCGTGCTCGGCGCCGACGACCGCTCCAGCCTCTCGATGGACGCGAGCGGGTTCTCGTTCCGCCTCGTATGCAGCGACGAGACGGGCGTGCTCACGCTCAGCGACCGGTCGTACGAGGCGCGCGCGGGCGCGTTCTGCGAGGACGGCCGGTTCATCACGGAGGACGAATCGCAGGACCCGTTCGGCACGGTCACGTTCGAGGAGAACGAGAACGTCAAGATCGTCTCGGTCACGCGGCTTCCGGGCGGGGGCTCGCGGATCGAGCTCGAAGTCCGCGCAGACGCGGACGAGAGCGGAGACGCGGATGTCGAGGGCGCCGACGAGGACGAGACGCCGCCGGGCGGCGGAGATGTCGATGGAAGCGACGAGGACGCCGCGGAGGACTTCGCCATGTCCTACGTCGTCTACACGGACTCGAAGAATCGCGTCGTGAACATGAGCATGGACGCGCCCCAGGGTGGAGGCCGCTACGAGGCCACGTTCGAATACGGCAAGCGCGGGACGATCGACGTCCCGTCCGCGGACGCGCGCATCCCGGCGCGCGTCGAGCACGACGACGAGTTCGACGCCGGGACGTACTCGTGGGAGGTCGACGAGGCCGAG